>JABIUG010000467.1 GCA_018700655.1 Rhodospirillaceae bacterium
TCGGGCGAGTACCAGATCACGACCGGCGCGTGGGTACCGTTGTACTGGGAGTGCCAGACACCATCGATGAACATCGAAGTGTAGGGGCCGGTGTCGCGCACCGTGACGTCGCGCACCCAGCCGGCGTTTGTGTCGCGGTGGCACCAGTTGTCGAAAAAGCGGCTGTAGACGTCTTCATAACGGTCCAGCGGCATGCCGCCGGGGTCGCGCACCGCATCCTGGAGCTCGCTGCAGACGGCGGGGTCGATCACTGCGATCGGATCCGCGACCTTGGCCGGACAATCGGCCGCAAGCGTTACGCCGCTGCTCAGGCCCATGACGGCCACGACACCCAGCGCCAGACGCGTCATCCAGTTACGCATAATTTTCCCCTTGATGCGCCGCCGCACACAGGCCTGGCGACGGTTTTTCCCTCGGGGCCAATGAGACAGTAATCGAAGGGAGGTGTCTAGATTTCGATCAGTTTGAGGCCTTCGCCATCGGGAGCAAGTGCAAGCCTGCCGGCTTTCAGGCGCTGGCCGTCGCGCCCGAAGACATCGTGACGCCAGCCCTGCATCAGTGGGCCGTCTGGATCGTCTTCGGCGGCAAAGCGTTCGATATCGGCCATGTTGGCGACCAGACGGGGTGCGACGCCTTCCATCTTGCACTTTGCGCGTAACAGCGTCTTCATCAGGTCGACCAGAGCGACAGGCGCGTCAACCGGCGGGCGGCCGTTGAGTTCGCGTTTGGGCAGTTCCGAGTCCGGCAGGGCCATGGCGCGCGCGACGGCTGCCATCATGTTCTTGCCGTCCTCGCTGCGGGCGATGCCCTGGGGCACCAGGCGGATCGCGCCCAGTTCCTCAGATGATTTCGGCTGCTGCAGGGCGATCTGGACCAGAGCGTCGTCCTTGATCACCCGGTTGCGCGGTACATCCTTGCGCTGGGCGGTTTCTTCGCGCCACGCGGCAATCTCGCGCAACACGGCCATCTGGCGTGGTTTGCGCCCCTTGATCTTCATGCGCTGCCAGACCTGGTCGAACTCGACGCGATAGGTTCCGGCACTGGTCAGCACCTTCATCTCTTCCTCGATCCAGGCGGTGCGACCGTTCTGTTCGAGGGTGGCAGCGAGGCTTTCGTAAACCGTGCGCAGATGGGTGACATCGGCCAGGGCGTAGGTCACCTGTTTTTCCGAAAGGGGGCGGCGCGACCAGTCGGTAAAGCGCGAGTCCTTGTCGACCTGCTTGCCGGCGATCTTGCGCACGATCGCCTCATAGCCGATCTGATCGCCAAAGCCACAGACCATGGCGGCAACCTGCGTGTCGAACACGGGGTGGGGGACCTCATCCATCAGTTTGAAGAAGATCTCGAGGTCCTGGCGCGCGGCGTGGAACACCTTCAAAATCGAAGGATCGGCCATCAACTCGAACACCGGGAAAAGGTCTATACCTTCGGCCAGCGGGTCGATGGCGGCGTTTTCGTTCTCGCCGGCAAGCTGGATCAGGCATAGCTGGGACCAATAGGTCCGCTCGCGCATGAACTCGGTATCGATGGTGACGAAACGGTTGCTTTTCAGGCGGTCGCAAAATGCCGCGACTTCCGCAGAATTGGTGATGACTGTCATGACCACGTTCCTTACAGGGTTTTGGCGGGGTGTCTAGGGCCGGGGACACGGTCTGGTCCTTGACAACAGCCCTGCCAGCGCGTTGATTGCGCCTCCCGGCGAAAGACCGGGGCAATCACCACGTTTCCGGGCATTTTGATCATGCATCGCTACCGCACACATACCTGCGGCGACCTTCGCCGTGACCACGTTGGTGACACCGTCCGCCTTTCCGGCTGGGTTCACCGCAAGCGCGACCACGGCAATCTGCTGTTTGTCGACCTGCGCGACCATTACGGCATGACACAATGTGTCATCGAAACCGATGGCGAGAATTTCCCGGGTGTTGAAGCCGTGCGGCCTGAAAGTGTCGTCACGATCGAGGGCCCGGTCGTCGCGCGCAGCGACGAGACCGTCAACAAGGACCTGCCGTCAGGCGATGTCGAAGTGCGCATCCGCAGCTTCACGGTGCTGTCGCCGGCCGAAACGCTGCCGATGCCGGTGTTTGGCGAAGTCGACTACCCCGAAGACGTGCGCCTGCGATACCGCTTCCTCGATCTGCGCCGCGAGGAGATGCAGCGCAACATCGTGCTGCGCTCCAAAATCATCCATTCAATCCGCCAGCGCATGGTTGATAGCGGTTTCACGGAGTTCCAGACGCCGATCCTGACGGCGTCGAGCCCGGAAGGCGCGCGCGATTTTCTGGTGCCCAGCCGCCTGCATCCGGGTGAGTTTTACGCCTTGCCGCAGGCACCCCAGCAGTTCAAGCAGCTCGTTATGGCCGCCGGTTTTGACCGCTATTTCCAGATCGCGCCGTGTTTCCGCGACGAAGATGCCCGCGCCGATCGTTCGCCCGGCGAGTTCTATCAGCTCGATGTCGAGATGAGCTTTGTGACCCAGGACGATGTGCTCGAAGCGATCGAGCCGGTCATTCACGGTGTGTTCGACGAATTCACCGACCGTCCGGTCACA
>JABIUG010000468.1 GCA_018700655.1 Rhodospirillaceae bacterium
GGTGACCGCCTCGCGCCCATCAATCAAACGGTGATCGTAGCTCAGCGCCAGATACATCATCGGGCGGATTTCCATCTGGCCGTCGACAACGATCGGCCGCTCTTGAATCTTGTGCATGCCGAGAATGCCCGACTGCGGCGGGTTGAGGATCGGCGTCGACATCAGCGAGCCGAAGATACCGCCATTGGAAATGGTGAAGGTTCCGCCCGTCAGGTCGTTGGGTGCCAGCTTGCCATCGCGCGCCTTCAGACCCAGGCCACCGATTCCCTTTTCGATCCCGGCAAAGGTCATCTGGTCGGCATCGCGCAGCACCGGCACGATCAGGCCCTGGGGCGAACTGACCGCAACGCCGATGTGGTAGTAGTGCTTGTAGATGATCTCGTCCCCGGCAACCTCGCCGTTGACCGAGGGAATGTCCTGCAGGGCCTGCACCACGGCGCGCACGAAAAACGACATAAAGCCCAGGCGAACGCCGTGCTTTTTCTCGAAACGCTCCTGGTATTGTTTACGCGCAGCCATCACCGCACTCATGTCGACTTCGTTGAAGGTCGTCAGCATGGCGGCCGTGTCTTGTGCAGACTTGAGCCGTTCTGCAATGCGTTTGCGCAATCGCGTCATCTTGACCCGTTCTTCACGGCCTTCCGGGTCGGGTTCACCGGGGGCAATCGCGACACGTTCGCGCGGCGGTGCGGCAGGTGCCGGTTGCGGCACCGAGGCAGGAGCCGCCGCGGGCGCAGGCGCGCTGGCGCCGCCTGCATCGAGGAACGCCTGAACATCACCCTTCACCAGGCGACCGTCTTTGCCGCTGCCCGTGATCTGGCCTGCATCAAGCCCGTGTTCGTCGAGTATCCGGCGCACTGCCGGTGAGATCGGGGCCTCGTTACCCGGGACAGGTTCAGCGGCAGGCGCGGCCGCAGGGGCGGGCTCAGGTGCCGGTGCGGCTTCCGCGGGTGCCGGTGTGGCGGCCGCAGCCGCGCCCTCTTCCACCATGCCCAGCACGGCGCCGACCTCGACATCGGCACCTTCGTCGAACATGACGTCGGCGAGCACACCTGTTGCCGGTGCAAAGACCTCCATGGTCACCTTGTCAGTTTCAAGTTCGACCAGGGGTTCGTCCCGGGTGACGGATTCGCCCTTCTTCTTGAACCAGGTCGCGACAGTAGCCTCGGTAATCGATTCGCCCAACTGAGGCACCGTGATCTGAACCGTCATTGCAGCGTTCCCTGCTGTGAAAAGAGGACTGGCATCAACCCGTCAGGGCTTCGGTCACGAGAGCATCCTGCTCGCGTTCGTGCACACGGATAAAACCGGTCGCGGGCGACGCCGCCTCCGGTCTCCCGACATATTGCAGTTGTTTCATCTTGAGTTCGCCGGCCTCCAGGGCCTGGTCGATCTTGTCACGCACGAAGTTCCAGGCACCCATGTTGCGCGGCTCCTCCTGGCACCAGACGAATTTCGCCTTGGGGTAATAGTTCACCGCTTCCTGCAGGGCATCGAGCGGGAACGGCGCGATCTGTTCCAGACGAATGAAGGTGACATCCTTGAGCCCCAGTTCGTCGCGCTTTTCGAGAAGGTCGTAGTAGACCTTGCCGGTACAGAGCACGACCCGCTTCATATCCTTGCCGTGGCTGGCGTCATCGAGTTCCCAAAGGCTGCGATGGAACTGCGTATCACCGGTGAACTCCTCGGCGGCCGAGATACAGCGCTTGTGACGCAGCAGCGATTTGGGCGTCATCACGATCAACGGCTTGCGGAACTTGCGCTTCATCTGGCGGCGCAACAGGTGGAAATAGGATGACGGCGACGTGCAGTTGGCGATCTGCAGGTTGTCCTCGGCAGCGAGTTGCAGGTAACGCTCCGGCCTCCCCGAACTATGTTCGGGGCCCTGACCTTCGAAACCGTGCGGCAACAACATCACCAGCCCCGACATGCGGAACCACTTGCTTTCACCGGCTGTCAGGAACTGATCGACAATCACCTGGGCGCCATTGGCGAAATCGCCGAACTGGGCCTCCCAGAGCACCAGTGTGTTGGGATCGGCCAGGCTATAACCATATTCGAAGCCCAGAATACCGGCCTCCGACAACATGCTGTCGATCACCTCGTAACGGCCCTGATCGTCACTGATGTGATTGAGCGGGATGTAGCGATCTTCGTTCAACTGGTCGACCAGAACGGAATGACGCTGGCTGAACGTGCCGCGGCCGCAATCCTGGCCTGAAAGGCGCACATTCGCGCGTTCATGGAGCAAGGTACCAAACGCCAGCGCCTCTGCGGTCGCCCAGTCGATGCCCTGGCCCGACTCCACCATCTCCTTGCGCTGATCGAGAATGCGCTTGAGTTTGCGGTGGATATTGAGCGTTTCGGGATAGGACGAAATTGCTGCGCCGACCGTCTTCAGCTCTTCCATCGGGACCGCGGTCATGCCGCGCCTTGCCCCGGAACGGTCGGACACTTCGAGCCCTGACCAGACACCTTCCAGCCAATCGACCTTGTTGGGCTTGTAGCCCTGCGAGGCCTCCAGATCCTTCTCGAGCCGTGCATTGAAATCCTGGATCATACGATCGGCCTCGACCGGCGTGATCACACCTTCGGCCACCAGCCGCTCGGTATAGAGCTGGCGGGTCGTGGGATGTTTGGCAATCGTGCGGTACATGATCGGCTGCGTGAACGCTGGCTCATCACCTTCGTTATGACCATGCCGGCGGTAGCAGAAGATATCGATCACGACATCACGGCCGAACTCCTGACGGAACTTGGCTGCCAGTTTCGAGACATGGACGACGGCTTCGGGATCATCACCGTTCACATGGAAGATTGGTGCCGAAACCATCTTCGCGACATCGCTTGGATACGGCGATGAACGCGAAAAACGCGGGCTCGTCGTGAAACCGATCTGGTTGTTGACGATGATGTGGATCGTGCCGCCCGTGCGGTATCCGCGCAGTTCCGACATGCCAAGCGTCTCGGCCACAAGGCCCTGGCCGGCGAACGCCGCATCGCCATGGAGCAGAATGCCCATGATCCGGCGGCGTTCATTGTCTTCGATCATCGTCTGCTTGGCGCGCACCTTGCCCTCGACCACCGGGTTGACCGCTTCGAGATGGGACGGGTTTGCCGTGAGCGAGAGATGGATCGAGCGACCGTCGGCGACCTGACGGTCCGACGATGTACCCAGATGGTATTTGACGTCGCCGGAACCCTGCACAGCGTCGGGTGTGCTCGACTCACCCTGAAACTCCGAAAAGACCTGGGCGTAGGACTTGCCCATGACATTGGTGAGGATGTTGAGGCGGCCGCGGTGGGGCATGCCCAGAACGATCTCCTCGATGCCCTGGCGGGCAGCGGTACGGATGATCGTCTCCATGGCTGCAATCGTGCCTTCGGCGCCTTCGAGCGAAAAGCGCTTGGAGCCGGGATACTTGATGCTGAGGAATCGCTCGAATCCTTCCGAGCGAAAGATCTCCGAGAGAACACGTTTCTTTTCTTCGGGTCCCAGCTCGGCATCGCTTCGGGTGCCTTCGAACTTGCGCTGAATCCAGTATTTCTCCGCCGGGCTCTGGATATGCATGAACTCGACACCGATCGAGCCGCAATAGGTCTTGCGTGCGGCGTCGAGGATCTGCTGCAGCGTCGCGCGCTGGAAGCCGAGAACCCCATCGACGAAAAACTCGCGGCCGTAGTCTTCTTCTGTGAACCCGTAAGTCTTGGGATCAAGTTCGGGATGATGGCGCCCGCCCTCGATCCCCAGCGGATCGAGATTGGCTGCAAGATGCCCGCGCACACGATAGGCCCGGATCATCATCAGAATGCGGATGCTGTCGCGTGCCAGCGCAAATTCGGCGACCGACTCGCGGCTGCCCGGGGCCGGAGCCCACATCGGCGCCTGGGCCGGTGCGGCGCCGCCGCCATTGCCGCCATAAGCCTGTTGGGCGTGGCCGTTCCCGCCGTTGGGCGGAAAGCCGTAACCTTCGGGTTCGTTGTCGAGATCCTGGATGCGACGTGCGGCTCGGGACGGTTCCAGTTCTCCGTTGATCGAGGCCTCATCGTCGCCCAGATCCTCGAAGACCTCGCGCCAGGCCTCGTCGACCATCTCCGGGTCCATTTTGTAGCGGGCGTAGAGTTCTTCGATGTAGTTCGCGTTGGTACCGTAAAGAAACGAGAGCTCTTCGATCCGCTGTCCCATGGACACTGTCCGCCGCTTCCGGCGGCCTCCGTGTGTTTCGCTCTAACCTTGCATCGCCTTGAGCATGGTCGTGCCCAGGCTTGCAGGTGAATCCGCTATCGCGAAGCCCGCGCTCTGCATCGCTTCGATCTTGTCGCCAGCCTTGCCCTTGCCGCCCGAGATGATGGCGCCAGCATGGCCCATACGCCGTCCCGGAGGCGCGGTGACACCGGCAATAAACCCGGTAATCGGTTTCTTGCGGCTGTCCTGCTTGATGAACTCGGCGGCATCTTCTTCGGCCGCACCGCCGATCTCGCCGATCATGATGATGCCCTGGGTCTCGTCATCGCCCAGGAACATCTCCAGGCAATCGATAAAGTCGGTGCCGTTCACAGGATCGCCACCCATGCCGATGCAGGTTGTCTGGCCCAGCCCGACCGCAGTCGTCTGGTGCACGCCTTCATAAGTCAGCGTGCCCGAACGCGAGACGATACCGATCTTGCCACGCAAGTGGATATGACCGGGCATGATCCCGATCTTGCATTCATCCGGCGTGATCACGCCGGGACAGTTGGGCCCGATCAGGCGTGTGTTCGATCCCTGCAGGGCCCGCTTGACACGCACCATGTCAAGCACGGGAATGCCTTCAGTGATCGCCACGACCAGTTCAACCCCGGCATCGACCGCTTCGAGAATGGCGTCGGCGGCAAAAGGCGGCGGCACATAGATGACCGAGGCGTTGGCCCCCGTGGCAGTGACGCATTGCTCCACCGTGTCATAGACCGGCCTGTCGAGATGGCTGCTTCCCCCCCGGCCCGGTGTCACGCCACCAACGACCTTGGTGCCATAGGCGATCGCCTGCTCGGAATGAAAAGTTCCGGTCTTGCCGGTGAAACCCTGGACCAGAAGTTTGGTGTCGCGATTGACCAGAACAGCCATCAGGCGTCTCCCTTGATGGCGGCCACGGCCTTGGCCGCGGCATCGGAAAGGTCATCAGCCGGCGTCACAGCCAGGCCGGACTCAGCCAGGATCGCCTTGCCCTGATCGACATTGGTGCCTTCCAGGCGGACCACGACGGGGATCTTGAGGTCAAGTTCCTTGGCTGCGGCAATGATGCCTTCTGCAATCACGTCACAGCGCATGATGCCACCGAAGATGTTGACCAGAATGACCTGAACATTGGGGTCCGAAACAATGATGCGAAAGGCCGCAGCGACCTGCTCCTTGGTCGCGCCACCGCCGACATCCAGGAAGTTGGCCGGCTCACCGCCCGCCAGCTTGCAGATATCCATGGTCGCCATGGCAAGTCCGGCGCCGTTCACCATGCAGCCGATATTGCCGTCGAGCTTGACGTAGTTGAGCCCGACCTCGATCGCTTCAAGTTCCGAAGGATCTTCCTGGCTCTCATCGCGCAACGCCGCCAGGTCCTTGTGACGAAATATGGCGTTGTCATCGATATTGAACTTGCAATCGAGCACCGTCAGGTCGCCGGCACCGGTCACCACCAGCGGATTGATCTCCAGCATGCTGGCGTCGCTCGCTTCGAACGTGCGGTACATCGCGCCAAGCAGTTTGCCAGCCTGTTTGACCTGATCGCCCTCGAGCTTGAGCGCATCAGCCAGACGACGGCCATGGAACGGCTGCAGGCCGCTCGCGGGGTCGATCGTGAGCGTGATGATTTTCTCGGGCGTGCTGGCTGCAACCTCTTCGATATCCATGCCGCCTTCGGTCGAGGCGATCACCGCGATCCGGCTGCTGTCGCGATCCACAAGCAGCGCGAGGTAGAGCTCGCGGGCAATGTCGGAGCCTTCTTCGACATAGACCTGGTGAATCGGCTTGCCTTCCGGCCCGGTCTGATGGGTCACCAGTGTTTCGCCAATCATGCCTTCGGTCGCAGCACGGACCTCGTCATGGGTTTTGCAGACCTTGATGCCGTCGGCCTTACCGCGACCACCGGCGTGGACCTGGGCCTTGACGACCCAAATTCCGCCGCCAAGTTTTTCGGCCCCGGCGACAGCCTCGTCACCATTGCTGGCGACCTCGCCGCGCGGCACGGCAACGCCATAGGATGCCAGGACCTGCTTTGCCTGATATTCGTGAAGATTCATGTGTTTGCCCTGAGGGCAGCGCCCCGAAAATGACCACCAATATAGTGGATTATCACTCTAACACCCGATACCCAGATAACAACCGGATGCGGGGGCTCAAACGCGGCGAACACGCAACATTTAGCGCTGTTTCAGGGCTGGTAGATACCGGCACCGAAGATCAGGCCATCATGGAGCACAACTCAGCTTGCCTTGGGCAGGTCTTCGCCGGTCAGGGGATCGGTCCTGACATACTTGACCCAGACACCATCCTCGGTCGCCCGATCGACCATTTCGGCGACATAAGCCTTGCCGTTGGCATCCGTGCGATCCAGCAGATTCTTGCCGACACGATTGTTGTCGGCAGCCTGGACCACGACGTCACCTGTGTCCGTGACAGCAAAGATGTAGAGATCGCGTTCCTTGAAGCGCGGGTGCGCGGCGTTCATCTCGGCAAAGGCCGCATCCCTGCCAACTTCTTCGTAATAGGCGATCGCATCGGCGACCCAGCTCGACTTGAACTCGATGTACCCGGTCTCCGGGTTTCCCCACTTGTAATCGACCCATTCGCCATCGGCATCGGCGACATCGACCATCTCCTGGGCAAAATACTTGCCGTCAACGTCGACGATCTGGGTGACATCGCGGCCAATCTGCGAAGGATCGCGGGCATGGACGACGACCTCACCGCTGTCGGCCACAATGAAGAGATAACGATCACGATCGGAAAATTCCGGTTCGGGATCGCCGTTGAATTTCTTCCAGGATTCGACCATGCCGGCCTCGTCGTAGAGGGCAATGGCATCGGCGACCATCGCCTGGGCTTCATCGGCTGTGCCGCGTTCCTGGGCATCCGACAACGCGGCCCACGAGAACAGGGCACAAACCAGGGCAATCGAGCGGGTGAACTTCATGGTTCCAACACCTCTTAATCTGGGGCCAGCAGTGCTCAGGGTTTGTAGATGCCGACGCCGAAGATGTAGCCATCGTGGCGCACGACCCAACTTGATTTCTGCTCGATTTCTTCCGTGACGGGATCAACCCACATGTAATCGACCTATTCGCCCTTGGCCGACGCCGTGTCGGCAATCTCCTTGCCGAAGGCCTTGCCGTCGACATCTACGAATCCTGAGGCAGGCAGGCCGACAAGCGACTGATTGACCGCGTGGGCCAAGATCAGTTCCTCAGGGCCATAGGCAAAGACATAAAGGTCGCCATCCAGGAAATCAGGCGCGGGGTCCTGGTTGATCGTGTTCATCGTGGCTTCCGCGCCGACCTCGTCGAACATGGCGATGGCACGCGCCACCATGGCCTGGTCCTCTTCAGCCGTTCCGCGGTCCTGGGCAACGGAGATTGAAGCCGACCAGACCAGCGCCATGCACATAAGCACAATGCCGCCGAATCGATTGAGTTTGTTAACCACGGTTCTTATCTCCCTATTAGATGCCTATTTCGCCGGCGTAGATCCCGCAGGCGAACAAAAACCCTTCGTGCCAAACGACCCAGGCCGATTTCGGCGCCGGTTCACCCAACATGGGATCGAGGAAAACGTAATCGACCCAGACGCCCGTCTCGGACGCCCGTTCGATCATCTCACGAACATACATCTTGCCCTCGATGTCGCGCGAATTTACGGAGTTGACGCCGACGAACTGGGGAAACAGGGCGTGTGCCGCCATGAAACCGGCCTGATCGAAGACAAAGACATAGAGATCGCGGTCGCGAAAGTCCGGTTCGGGTTCCTGCGAAATCGTCCGGAAGGCGAGCAGACCTTCTGCGTCATAGAGCGCAATGGCGCGGTCGACCATCGCCTGGGCTTCGCGCGCAGACCCGCGATCGATCGTTGTCTGGGCAACGGCCGTAGCGGGAGCAATGGCCAGCCACATGCAGGCCAGCCCTACGCCCAGAAAGTTACGGTTGATAGATGCCAACACCGAAGATGTAGCCTTCATGGGAGACGACCCAACTTGATTTCGGCTCGATGTTTCCAGTCTCCGGGTCTTTCCACTTGTAGTCGACCCAGGCCCCCTGTGGTGTTGCCATGTCCAATATCTCCTGACCGAACATTTTGCCGTCGACATCTTTCAGCCCGGCAACATCGAGGCCGACCTGGGACGGATCTGCAGCGTGGGCAACAGCAATGCCGTCATCATCGACCACGAAGACATAGAGATCACGATCAGCAAAGGAGGGTGCGGGATCCGTGTTGAACTTGGCAAACGCGGCTTCAGCGCCGGCCTTGTCAAAATAGCCAATGGCCTGTTCAACCATGAACTGTGCTTCCTCAGCGGTACCATGTGTCTCGTCGGCCTGAACCGCCGGCAAGAACAGCAAAACCGCAAAGGCAACAACAGCGCCGCGCAGATGAGTCTTCGCTCGTGACACGGTGCTTGCCTCCCATGGGACTGGTTTGTCCCGTCGGGAGCATCCTAAAGCGGGCCACCGCGCCATGAAACCGCCAAACCGGAATCGACGACTCTCAGCCCCCGGCGTTGGCCAAAACACCCTCAAGCGCTTCGATCAGCCCCTTCACCGCATTGACGGAATGATCGAACCCGGCCTGCTCTTCCTCGTTGAGGCTGATCTCGACAATACGCTCGACACCGCCAGCACCGATCACCACCGGCACGCCGACATAAAGGCCATCGACACCGTACTGACCGTTGAGCTGCGCAGCACAGGGCATCACGCGCTTCTTGTCCTTGAGGTAGGCTTCAGCCATCGAGATGGCAGAGGATGCCGGCGCATAAAAGGCCGAGCCGGTCTTCAACAGGCCGACAATCTCGGCGCCGCCGTCGCGCGTGCGTTGCACGATCGAATCCAGGCGATCCTGGCTCAGCCAGCCCATCTCCACGAGATCGGGCAGCGGGATGCCGCCGACATTGGAATAACGGATCAGCGGCACCATGGTGTCGCCATGACCACCCATCACCATGGCGGTGACGTCTTCGATCGAGACGTTCATCTCCTGGGCCAGGAACGTGCAGAAGCGCGATGAATCCAGGACACCGGCCATGCCGACAACCCGGTTGGCAGGCAGGCCCGAGGAACGCTGCAGGTGATAAACCATGACATCGAGCGGGTTGGTGATGCAGATGACAAAGGCATCGGGTGCATGCTCGGCGATACCGGCTCCGACCTGGCTGATGACCTTGGCGTTGATCCCAATCAGGTCATCGCGGCTCATGCCGGGCTTGCGCGCGACACCGGCCGTGACAATCACGACATCGGCCCCTGCTATCGGGCTGTAGTCGTTGGCCCCTGCAATGTCGGAGTTAAACCCCTCGACCGCGCCCGACTGAAGCAGATCTAGCGCCTTGCCCTGGGGCACGCCTTCGACAATGTCGAACAGCACGACGTCGCCCAGTTCCTTCAAACCAACCAGATGAGCCAGGGTGCCGCCGATCTGGCCGGCACCGATAAGTGCAATCTTGTTACGCGCCATGGTTTGTGTCCTTGCGTTGTGCTGTTGGGTTCTATTTCAGAACCGGCATGACGAACTCTGCGCCCTGGCGGATGCCTGAGGGCCAACGTTCGGTCACGGTCTTGAGTTTGGTGCAGAAACGCACGCCTTCGGGGCCGTGCATGTGGTGATCGCCAAACAGCGAACGCTTCCAGCCACCGAAGCTGTGATAGGCGACCGGAACCGGGATCGGCACGTTGACGCCGACCATGCCGATCTTGGCGCGGGTCGTGAAGTCACGTGCGGCATCGCCATCGCGGGTAAAGATCGCCGTGCCGTTGCCGTATTCGTGGTCGTTCACCAGGTTGAGCGCATCTTCGTAGCTCTCGGCGCGCACGATCCCCAGCACCGGGCCGAAAATCTCTTCCTGATAGATCCGCATATCGGGCGTCACGCGATCAAAGATCGAGCCACCGATGAATGCGCCGTTCTCATAACCCTGCAGGCTGAAGCCACGACCATCGACCACCAGCTCGGCACCCTCTTCGACGCCGGTATCGATGTAACCCTTCACCTTCTCGTAATGGGCACGATTGATCAGCGGGCCCATATCGGCGTCGGGATCGTTGTAAGGGCCGATCCTGAGGCTTTCGACGCGGGGCTTGAGACGCTCGACCAGCGCATCGCCGACCTTGTCGCCGACCGCAACGGCGACCGAAATCGCCATGCAGCGTTCGCCGGCCGAACCATAGGCGGCACCCATCAGGGCATCGGTTGCCAGATCGAGATCGGCATCGGGCATGACGATCATGTGGTTCTTGGCACCACCCAGCGCCTGGACCCGTTTTCCGTGCGCGGTGCCGGTCTGATAGACATATTCGGCAATCGGCGTGGAGCCGACAAAGCTGATCGCCATGACACTCGGGTCGGTCAGCAGCGTGTCGACCGCGACCTTGTCGCCGTTGACGACGTTGAGCACGCCCGCAGGTGCCCCGGCCTCTTCGAGCAGTTCGGCCAGGCGCAGGGCGCAGGACGGCACCTTCTCGGAAGGCTTGAGGATGAAGGTGTTGCCGCAGGCGATCGCCACCGGGAACATCCACATCGGCACCATGGCGGGGAAGTTGAACGGCGTGATGCCGGCAACCACACCCAGCGGAGCGCGCGTGTTGTAGCTGTCGACACCGGTGCCGACATTATCGCTGTATTCACCCTTGAGCATCTGGGCGATGCCACAGGCAAATTCGACGACCTCGAGGCCGCGGGTGACCGAGCCCGTCGCGTCCGACAGCGTCTTGCCATGCTCGCGCGAGGTCAGTTCGGCGAGTTCGCCCATGTGTTCTTCGATCAGCGCCTTGAAGCGGAACATCACGCGGGCGCGGTTCTGCGGGGTCACGGCGGCCCAGCCAGGCTGCGCCTTGGCTGCGATCTGGATCGCCTGGCGCACCTCATCGGCACTGGCGAGCGGAACCTGGCGTTCGACCTCGCCGGTCGCAGGATTCGTTACATCGCCAAACTGGCCGCTGGTTCCGGCAACCTTCTGGCCGCCGATATAATGATGAAGCATGTCAGGCATCGAACTTCTCCCCCGCAGCGTTGTCCGCCGCCGGTCTTTTCACGGATTGGAAATGGGGCGCTAAACAACCAGCCCATCAGCCGATTCGCAAGGGGATTCTCGATGAAATGATGTCTGTTGAGGACCTTGTCGTCCACGACCGTCCAATCTTTCCGGGGTGGTCACATTACTTTTAGCGCTCCCGGTCGAATTCCCCCATGCAAGATCACCCCAACCGCCCCATATTGGCCCGATGACCATCATGTCCGAACCCTTGCGCAATCCCAGCCTTGATGCCGCGCTGATCGATGTCGTCGCCGACTGGCTCATGGA
>JABIUG010000469.1 GCA_018700655.1 Rhodospirillaceae bacterium
AAGATGCAAGCCGCTCTCGACATAAGTCTTGGCGCGATCGGCATCGGGCTTTTCATGAAACCGGCGAATATTCAAAACGCCATCGGCGAGTATCTGGTCGCCTTCCTCGATATAACCGTAGCCCGTTTCAGGGCGGGTGGGGGGCACACCCAGGGCGACAAGCCAGCCGTCACGGGCCGCTTTGACGGCTTGTGCGACCGATGCACGGAAATCTTGCGTCGCATCGATCAGATGATCCGAGGCCAGGGCAACCATGATGGTGTCGCGTGGCAGAAGACAGGCAGCGGCTGCGATCGCCGGCGCCGTGTTGCGCGCATGGGGTTCCAGCACGATGGCACGCGGTGCGATAGCGACTTCGCGCATCTGCTCGGCAATGACAAAACGATGGTCCTCATTGCAGACCACGATGGGCGCGTCGAAACCATGTTCGGGCGCAACACGCAATGCTGTGTTCTGGATCATGGTCTGATCCCCCGTCAGGGGCAGCAGCTGTTTGGGAAACTGACGGCGCGACAACGGCCACAGGCGCGTGCCTGCGCCGCCCGACAGGATGATTGGAGTGATGTTCGTCGTGTGTGTTTCGTTCATGTTCCAGGGCCTGGGCGTGCCATGATGGAGGGCGCGGACTTTACAAAGCTTCGTTTGCGGCAGCAAAAGACCTTATGGCAAATCTCTCGCACATTGTCTGGACCCTGCTTCAGCCCGCACATCTTCTTTTGCTGATGCTCGTGGCCGGCTGGGTCCTGGCCAACTTCGATGGAACACGCCGCCTCGGGCACTGGTTTGGTGGTGTGGCTACGGTGCTTCTGGTCGTGATTGCGATCTTCCCGGTCGGGGCGCTGCTGCTTGGCCCGCTGGAGAATCGTTTCCCGGCGCCGGAACTTCCCGAGCACGTCGACGGTATTATCGTGCTGGGTGGCGGGCAGAACATGATGGTGACGCAGTCCAGAGGACAGGTCGCGCTGAATGACAATGGTGAAAGATTGCTTGAGGCGGTCGGGCTGTTCCGTCGTTACCCCGATGCGCAGCATATCTTCACCGGAGGCAATGGACGCCGTGGCATGACCGAGGCAGATGTTGCCCGGCTGAGCTTTGAAGTCTTGGGGCTCGAGACCCGGGCGATGCTGTTTGAAGACCGCGCTGCCAACACCCACGACAATGCAGTCCTGACGTTCGAGATGATCATGCCGGAACCTGATGAAGTCTGGCTGCTCGTGACTTCGGCCTATCACATGCCGCGTTCCGTGGGGGCTTTTCGCCAGGCGGGTTGGAACGTTGTCGCTTATCCCGTCGATTACCGAACGACGGGTGGCGCATTTGGACCGTTGGGTCCCGGGCTTCCCGGAGATCTCCACGATATGACCCTGGCGATTCACGAGTATGTCGGCTTGCTGGCGTACCGGCTCACAGGACGCATGAATTCGCTGTTTCCGGCCCCCCGGTAGCAGGGCGATCAGTTGTAGCCGTGGTGGTTGCGGAACCAGTCGACGAACTTCGGCAGGCCCTCATCAATCGAAGTCGTCGGCTCGAATCCGAGATCGCGTCTGGAGGCCTCGATATCGGCATAGGTTTCTTTGACGTCGCCCGGTTGCATCGGTTCGTATTCCTTGATTGCTTCGCGTCCGATCGCCTGTTCCAGAAGCTCGATGAAACGCATCAGCGGTTCGCTGCGGTTGTTGCCCAGGTTGTAGACCATCTGGGGCGGTGTGCCGCTGGGTACACGGTCGAGTGCGGCCAGAATGCCGGCGACGATGTCGTCGATGAAGGTGAAGTCACGGCGCATGTCGCCGTTATTGAAAACCTTGATTGGCCGGCCTTCAAAGATCGCCTTGGTGAAGATGTATGCCGACATGTCCGGGCGACCCCACGGTCCATAGACAGTGAAGAAACGCAGGCCGGTGGTCGGGATGGCATAGAGATGGCTGTAACAATAAGCCATCAGTTCACCGGCGCGTTTGGTCGCGGCATAGAGCGAGACCGGCTTTTCGACCCGGTCTTCGATCGAGAAGGGGGCCTTGTCGTTGCCGCCGTAAACCGATGACGAACTGGCGTAGGTCAGGTGTTTGAGATCAGGCAGGGCCCGCGCCAGTTCGAGGATATTGAGCTGCCCCTCGATGTTGGATTCCGTGTAGGCGTGCGGATTGGTCAGGGAATGACGGACGCCAGCCTGCGCGGCCAGATGAACGATCCGATCGATCTCCGGCCTGGTTCGGGCAAGCCCGATCACGGCTTCACGGTCGGCCAGTTCGGCCTTCAGGAAACTAAATCCGTCGCGCAACTCCAGTCGGCGCAATCGTGCTTCCTTCAGGGTGACATCGTAGTAGTCGTTCATGTTGTCGAAGCCGATGACGGCATCGCCCCTGTCGAGCAGGGCATGTGCGACGTTTGAGCCGATGAAACCGGCGGCTCCGGTGACAAGAACAGTCATGACAATATCCGTTAGAGGGTGACGACTATCTAGAAGTGACGGTCGGCAAAGGCAAGTGTGTCGCCGCCCCGGCGATAGACTGCACCGCGCGCATTGAGAACGGGGACAAAGCCGAGTTCACCCAGAACCTGCCTGGCGTGGGCCACGCCGCGTGTCGTGGCGGCCTGCTCCAGGTTAAACAGCACGGGGGGGTCGCGCCGTCGCAGAGCATCGGGATCAAGCAGGACATCGGCCTGATCGTAGGGTGGTTCCATGATCTCGAAGGTGGTGCCCGGCGCACTTTTCAGGCGCTCGTGGAAGCGCAGAATTCGCGAGCAATAACCGAAACTGCTTTCGATGCAGATGCGTTGCAGGTCAGCCTCGTCAATCAGCAGGGCAAGAATGGTCGCGATATCCACGTTTCCGGTGCCGTTCGCCACGCCCGCGATCAAGGGTTCACCATCGTTTCCTCTGACCATCAGGTGGTCCTTGAGGTGAACCGATCGTGTGTGCCGCGCCATGGCACGGGCAGCTTCCAGTGGTTCTTCGGCGACATTCATCGAGTTGCCGAAATCAAACAACGCAGCGACTGAGGGATGGGCGACCTCATCGAGAATCCGGGCAACTTCGGCTCCTGTGAAATCCTCATGGTTTTCCAGAAGGAGCGTGATGCCAAGGTCAGCGGCCGGTGACGCCGCCCGCTTGAGATCGGCGACCGTCGCAGCATAGACCGTTTCCGGATCGCCCTTGTGGCGTGTGTAGGTCCGCAGCTTGTCGGCGCCCAATTGGCGGGCTGCATGGGCCAACTCGACCAGGTGATCTGGATCGGTGCCGGAGGTGTCGCATTCGACGAACAGGCCGCGGTTGTGAGCATCCGCGGCAATCTCAGCCAGGCGAGAAGGTGAGGTGCCGCCGGCGCAGCGAAAGTTGTGGCCGTTGAGGCTGATATGGACGCCCGACACGCCCAGTTCGCTGGCGCGGGCCAGAAACGCATGGGCGTCAAAACCTGGCTTGTGCAGGAAATGCTGCTCAAAGCTGAAGCTGTGAAGGGCCAGCCGGATGGTCTCGATATTGTCGCCTGGCATCACTGCGCGCCTGCAAGCAGTTCGGCATAGAGCTCGCTGTCGACATTGCCGCCCGATATGACCGCGACCACGGTGCGGCCTGCGACCGGGACATGACCGGCGAGAGCCGAGGCGAGCGCAACCGCACCGCCCGGCTCCGCGACGAGCTTTAAGAAACGGTTGGCGATGGCCATGGCGTTGATTACTTCAGTTTCGCTGACCGCGATGCCGGATGAAATTAGCTGCTTGTTGATCGCGAAGGTCTGCTCCCCCGGGGTCCGTGCCAGAAGGGCGTCACAGATCGAAGGTTCGGTATCGACCAGCGTGACCCGTTCGCCAAGCTTGAGAGACTGGGCCGTATCGTCCCAACCTGCTGGCTCCACGGTATGAAGGTCGCAATCGGCAAAGGCATCGCGCAGCGCGATCGCCGAACCTGAACTCAGCCCGCCGCCGCCACAGCAGATCGCCACGGCGTCGGGTGTGATGCCGCGCTCGTGGCATTGGCGGGCAATCTCCAGCCCGACCGTGCCCTGGCCTGTGATGATGTCGCCATCGTCGTAGGGCGGCACCAGTGAAAGGCCGCGCTCGGCCGCGATTTCAGCGGCAACCGCCTCACGGTCCGCGCCATGACGTGAATGGGTCACGACCTCGGCGCCCCAGGCCCTGGTGTTCTCGATCTTGATGCGCGGCGCATCCTCGGGCATCACGATGACAGCCGGAGCACCCTTCATGTTGGCCGCTGCCGCCACGCCCTGGGCATGGTTGCCAGAGGAATAGGCGATCACGCCACGGCGGCGCTGTTCTTCATCCATCTGGCTGATCTTGTTGTAGGCGCCACGAAACTTGAACGAGCCGGTCAGTTGCAGGCATTCGGGTTTGACCAGAAGCCTTCCGCCCAGGGTTTCGTTGAGCAGCGGGGATTCCAGAAGCGGGGTGAGGATCGCATGCCCTGACAGGCGTTCGGCTGCTGCCTGGATAACGGCGATGGTGGGGCGCAGATTGGTCATGGTCGCTCTCAAGTTGGGTCGGGCGGAACCTAGAGCAAATCGGGTTCCTGCGGAATCGTCATGCATTGGGCCGGATCCGCTCTACAGCGACTCGCCGGTTCGTGCGAGGTCTGCTTGCGATGGCGAGGTGCTGCGATTATGGTGCGCGACTTCTCGTCTAGGAAGGGATCAGGGCCATGACAGCCAGCAGGTTGAAGGGATCGTTCGTCGCGCTCATCACGCTGTTGCGCGATGGCAAGGTTGACGAGAAGGGTTACCAGGATTTCGTCAACTGGCAGATCGCCGAGGGAACCCACGGTCTCGTACCGATGGGAACGACCGGTGAGTCGCCGACCATGTCGCATGACGAAGACATGCGGGTGGTGCGGCTGTGCATCGAGGCAGCGGCGGGCCGTGTGCCCGTGGTCGCCGGCACCGGGTCCAATTCGACCGATGAATGCATCATGTTGACCAAAAGCGCACAGGACGCCGGCGCCGATGCCGCCCTGATCGTCACGGGCTATTACAACAAGCCGACCCAGGAAGGGCTTTATCAGCACTTCAAGGCCGTGAACGACGCGGTCGATATTCCGATCATCGTCTACAACATTCCCGGTCGCACCGGTGTCGACATCGCGCCGCCGACCATGAAGCGCATCGCTGCGCTCGGTAACGTCGTGGGCTGCAAGGAATCGACAGCAGAGGCCGATCGCGTCTCCAAGCAGCGCTATTACTGTGGCCCTGATTTCGTCCAGATGTCGGGTGAGGACGCAGCCATTCTTGGCCTTCTGGGCATGGGTGGCCATGGTTGTATCTCGGTGACGGCCAATCTTGCCCCGGCATTATGCTCGCAGATGCATGTTGCCTGGCAGAAAGGCGACTTCGAGACCGCGCGCGACATTCAGAACCGTCTGATGCCGTTGCACGAGGCGATGTTCAGCGAAACCAGCCCGGGGCCGGTCAAGCATGGCGCAAGCCTGATGGGCTGGGGCGACGGCACGGTCCGTTTGCCTCTGGTTTCGCCGACTGCGGCGACCTGCGAGAAGGTGGAGCAGGCGATGAGAAGCGTCGGCCTGATCAACTGATCCGGCCATGGCAAAGAAAGAAGCGCCGAACAGCGGAAATGTCGCCCGCAATCGCAAGGCCCTGCGTGATTACTTTATCGAGGACCGCTTCGAGGCCGGAATCGTTCTGACCGGTACCGAAGTGAAGTCGCTGCGTGAAGGCCGCGCGAACATCAACGATGCCTTTGCCCGCGAGGGCCATGGCGAAGTTTGGCTCGAGGGATGTCACATCCCGCACTACAATCCGGCCGGACGGGACAATCACGAACCCCTGCGTTCGCGCAAACTGCTGCTCAAACGCCGTGAGATCGCCCGTCTGATCGGCGCGACCAACCGGTCGGGCTATACGCTGGTGCCGCTCAGCCTCTACTTCAACAGCCGGGGGCTGGCCAAGCTCGAACTTGGCCTAGGCAAGGGCAAACACACGTATGACAAACGTGCTGCGGTGCGTGATCGTGACTGGAAACGCCAACAGGAACGTCTGATGCGTAACCGCGGCTGAGCTTGCCAAGCACGACCCCAGGCCCCACGTTTCGACCATGTCCTATGTTCTTGCACTTGTCGGGTTGCTGCTGCTGATCTGGGCGTTCGCCTGGATCGGAATCAATGCGCCGGCCTCAAGTGTCGTGCGCTGGGCCAAATGGATCATCATCACGGTTCTGGTTGTGGGTCTGCTGGCCTTGTTGGCCATGGGCCATTTCCGACCGGCCCTGTTTTCGGGTTTCCTGCTGCTGCCGATCCTGTTTCCGTGGCGGCGGACACGCTGGCATCCACCGGGTGCGGGAACGTCGGCAGGCGGGATGGGGCGCCCGGCACGCGGCCAGACGATGACCGTGAACGAAGCCGCAGAGATTCTGGGCGTCGCACCTGATGCCGATACCGAGGCAATCAAGGCTGCCCATCATGAACTGATGGCGAAAAATCACCCCGACAAGGGCGGTTCACCGTGGTTTGCCAGCCAGATCAATCAGGCCAGGGATACTCTTCTTGCCGAGATGGCAGAGTGGAGCCGCAATACACATGATCGGTGATCGTCGACGGGACGCGGCGCTGGCATCGCTGTTGGAGTTGGTGTATCCGCGCAGCCATCACTTTCAACGCCCGTTTCAAGGGACTTTGTTATCGGCATGACCCATCCGCGAGTGCGCAAGGCGGTATTTCCTGTTGCTGGTCTTGGAACCCGGTTTTTGCCGGCAACCAAGTCCATGGCAAAGGAAATGCTGACCGTTCTGGACCGCCCATTGATCCAGCATGCGGTCGATGAGGCCGCCAAGGCCGGAATCGAGCAGTTCATTTTCGTCAACGGCCGCGGCAAACACGCGATCGACGACCATTTCGATCTGGCTTTCGAGCTGGAACGCACGCTCGAGCTGCGTGGCAAGACCGTGGAACTGGGCCGGTCGCGCGAGATGGTGCCTGCGCCCGGGAATGTCATTTCCGTGCGTCAGCAGCAACCCCTGGGGCTGGGGCATGCCGTGTGGTGTGCCCGTCATGCCGTCGGCAACGAACCCTTTGCCGTATTCCTGGCCGATGATCTGGTGATGGGCGACGATCCCTGCATCGGCCAATTGATCCGTCAGTACGAAAAAACCGGCGGCAATGTCGTTGCCGTCCAGGATGTCCCGCGTGAACATACCAACCGATATGGCGTGCTCGATGTCGGCGAAGACGATGGCCATATTGCCGAGGTCAAGGGACTGGTCGAGAAGCCGGAGCCGGAGGTTGCCCCTTCGACCCTGACGATCATCGGCCGCTACATCCTTCTTCCTCAGATTTTTGACCATCTTGAGAGTCAGAAACCGACTGTGGGCAATGAGATTCAATTGACCGATGCGATGGCGCAGCTGATCGGCGGCTCGCCCTTCCATGGTCTGCGTTTCACCGGCACGCGTTTCGACTGCGGAACCAAGCTGGGCTTCCTCCAGGCCAATCTGGCCTATGGTCTGCGCGACGGCGATGTCGGGGCCGAGCTGGCCGCATTCGCCAAGAACGAACTCTCCAACAAAGGTTAATCCCTCATGCGTATCGCGATGATCGGCACTGGTTATGTCGG
>JABIUG010000470.1 GCA_018700655.1 Rhodospirillaceae bacterium
AACCCGACCTAACCGCAAGCACATGCTGATTCTCCCAACCAGAAGGCACCAGGCAAAACCCCATGCCCAGCTATAACCCCATCTTAACACCGGGCACGTCTGACGCAACGCGAATGGCTACGTCAGACGGTATTGTAGAACTCTCGTAACTCGTTGAAATCCGACGACCTTTTATCGGTCAGGACCGGCCCTGGCCAGGCTCTGTGGCATTCACCAAGCACGCCATGTTGCCATAGGGGTGTTTGTTGTCGCGCATCAACTGGTGGGCATGACCGATTTCGTCGAAGCTGAAGGTGTCCGAGAGACAGGGATCGATCCTCTTGTCGATCATCAGCTGATTGACCGCTGCGGCCTGCTCATCGTTCGAAAGATGGCTGCCCTGCAGGCGTTTCTGGCGCATCCAGTGGTAGCGCAGATCCATCGTGATGTTGTAGCCGGTGGTGCCGGCACAGATCACGATCATGCCGCCGGTCGAGGCGACAAAACCACTGGTCGGCAGGGTGGCTTCGCCTGGGTGTTCGAACACGATCTGCGGGCTGACACGCTCGCCGGCCGCTTCCCAGATTGCCTTGCCGAAGGCGCGCGCACCCTTGGACCAGGCGCCGTATTCCGGGCTTTCGGTGTCAGGCATCGTGCCCCAATGGTCGAAATCGTTGCGGTTGATCACGCCGACCGCACCGTGATCCAGACAGAACTGGCGTTTGTCCTCGTCGGAGACGACGGCAATCGCCTTGCCGCCCAGGGCCTTGGTGATCTGCATGGCATAGGTACCCAGGCCGCCTGCAGCACCCCAGACCAGGACGACATCGCCTTCATGGATGGTGTTGGGTGCCCAGCCCATCAGCATGCGATAGGCGGTCGAAGCACAAAGCAGATAACAACCGGCTTCTTCCCAGGAAAGGTGCTTGGGCTTGGGCTGGCACTGATGGGCCTGCGCCTTGGCGAACTGGCAGTAGCTGCCGTAATTCGTCTGGTAACCCCAGATGCGGGTCGAATCGGCCAGCATCGGGTCCTTGCCGGAGAGAACCCACGGATCATTGGGTTCCCACCAGCCCGAATGCACGACGACTTCGTCGCCCGGCTTCACATGGGTGACATCGGCGCCGACCTTCCAGACGATGCCGGCACAATCTGATCCGCCGGCGTGAAAATCTTCCGGCTCGCCCTGCTTCTGGCGCACCGCGATGACATCGATCGGGTAACCCAGGGCCGCCCATACGTTGTTGTAGTTGATGCCGGTGGCCATGTTGTAGACCAGCACCTCGTCGGGCTTGAGCTCCGGAACATCGAGGATTTCGCGCTGCCAGGCATCCTTAGGCTCGCCGAAGCGTTCCTGACGCACGGAAAAGGCATGCATCTTTTCAGGCACTTCACCCAGTGGCGGGCGTTCGCCTAGTGCGCAGATTTCCATCGATTTTCTCCCCATAGAGGCAATGTTGCAGTGCACAAATTCGGTGGTTGTTTTCCCTGCCGAAACGCTTCACGTCAAGTCGAATTGCGTGCATTCGCCAATCTCAGCAGGGCTGGAACCAGATCGGCGGCATCCCGGCAAACCTCCGCACCCAGCCCGACGATGCGATCGGCGACATCAACCGGAAGGCTGGTGTTCGAAGCATCGGGGATCTGGTTCAGCCGTCCGCCGATCAGCACCGGGATAACAACGCCCTGTTGGCGCAATTCGTCCAGAACTTCGGAAACGTAACGCAGCGCGACGCCGTTGTAGGTGCTGATGCAAACCATGTCACAGCCCGAAGCGATCGCTGTGGCGGCAAGATTGTCGGGGTCGACGGAAACGCCGCCATCAAGCGCCTCGACGCCGAGGTCGCCGCACATGGTTTCGAGCAAACTCTTGCCGTGTTCGTGCACGTCACTGGTCGCCACCAGCGCACGCAGGCCGGCGGCCCTGATGGTTTCGCGCTGGTCGTCTGGAACGACATCCAGGCGCCGCGCCGCCATGGCGTCCAGTTCCTGCTTGACCGGTGAGACCACGACCGGAGCGCTCGCACCAAAGGCTTTCTCCAGCTGCCGTGCTCCGATCCGGCGCAGCGCGAGGAATAGCTCGAAGGGGCAGGCGATGTCATAACCCCGTTCTTCCAGGCCTTTCAGGACGGCATCACGGAAGGCATGAGCGCCCTCGAGTATGACCGCAGCCTGCGCCTTTGCGGTTTCGACATCACACAGGGGTGCGAGACCTTCGGCCTGTTCGATCAGGCGGTCGGCAAAAAGCTGTGCTGCAACGACTTCGTCGATATCGGGGATACGTTCGTTTTCCGTGACCGGCACCGGGTTGATCGCATGGCCGGTTGGCATCGCCATCTGGCCCAGAATATCGGTCAGCAGGTAACCTGCGAGGCTGGCGTAGTTCTGCGCTTCATCGCCGCGATAGGCGGTCGTGTTGCCATAGACCATCGAACCCGGCGTTGTGGCGCCATCGGCCAGCGCGAAATGAAAGGCCATGCGCGCCACGGGTTCGGAAAAGTGGTGACCGTAACAATGGGCCATGGAACCGCCGATCAGCGTCTCGACGATGTGGCGTTCGATCAGCGCCGCGCCCAAGCAGCTCGAAAGATCGGTGAAGGTTGCCGAAAACCCGTCGTCCAGATTGGAGTGCACCAGGACCTCAACCGGTTGCGCTGCGATCAGGCCGAGCGCCTTGACCGTCTCTGCGACGCTGGTGACATCGTCATCCCAGCCTGGCAGGCGGAAGGTGAAAAGCTGGCCCAGGTTGCCGATCGAGGTCGAACCCGCCGCCAGGGCCCAGCAGGTGTTGGTCACCGCAGCGGGAAACCCCAGCGCCCAGTCGCCGAAATGGGGTGCAACCGGTGCCGCAGCGGTCAGCGCAACGCATTGTTCCGGGCTTTCCAGCCACATGCCGGTGCCGCGCGGCCCGGTCCGCATGTCCAGCGGGTAACCCATCGCCCAGTCGAGCGTAATGCCGTAGCGATCAACCCTGGCGCCGGCCTTGTCGCAGGTCTCCCAGATCTCGTGGTAACAGCGCCGGCTTTTCTCGAAATCGCGAAAGCCTATCTGGCCGTGGCGCATGATCCTGTTTTCACCGGCACAGCGGCGCTTGAAGGCTGCTTCCGAGCGTTCACCGACATGGTCGAGAAAGGCTGAGGGGCCGACTTGCCAGTCCTTGG
>JABIUG010000471.1 GCA_018700655.1 Rhodospirillaceae bacterium
CTGAATGACAAGGCCCGCACCGCCGCGCCGAACATCACCGGGGGTAACGGCTTCGGTCACGACAAAGAGGTCATGCAGGCGAGAGGGACCGGAAAGGCCGGATTCGAACGCTGTATCAAGCACCGGCGTCGAGCGTTCCAGAAGATCGCGGGCGTAATCGACCGTGAGGAATTGGAGGAACCGCTTGGGGCTGATGCCGACCCAGCGACGGAACAGGCGCTGAAAATGCCAGGGGCTCAAACCGATCTCGGCAGCAAGTCCCTCAAGATCGGGCTGATCGAGGAAGTTCTCGTCGAGATAGGCAATCGCCTGTTCGACCCGTGCGTAATCGCTGGCTTGTGTTCTGGTCATGGCCTGTCTCCGTGTGATTCCTTGCGACAGGTTGAAATATAGGATGCCACCAACGGGTTCACGACCCGGTTCTTGCGGCGAAAATCCAGCATACGCGACGATGCCCGAGCAGGCGACGGGCGCGCGATCAAAATCTCCGAAAGGTTCACAGGCTCTCAGGGAAGTCATCATGATCGCACGCCCACCACACATTCAGGCCTTCCAGAAAGGCCTGCGTGCCTCTTCGCCGGCTGCGGCACGGCTGATACCCATATCGCGCAGCAGGCGATCATCGAGATCCCGCAGGGCAGCGCGGGTTTCCGAGCGCTCCTGCCAGGTGGCCAGTGTATCAGGCACGGCCACGGCAGTGGTGCAGACCATGTTCCAGATACCGTGAGCGAGGCGCTGGGCGGCATCGGCAAGGTGATGATGGACAATCTGTGTCATGGTCTTGATCTCCTGTTGGTTCATGATCCCTCACCAGATCCCGGTGACAGACCGCAAGCCACCTGCTTCTTGCGGGTGACAATGTATCGATACCATTTGTAGAACTTGACTGCATTGTCTCGATTGATGACATATCAACCTTGACAACAATCGATGCAATCGAAACATTGTCTCCATGACAAAACTCTCATGGCTGCCTGACCTGGAAGACTTCAAGGGTCCCCGCTACATCGCCCTGGCCGATGCGCTCGAACGTGACATCGAACAAGCTGAGGTGGTTCATGGCACGCGCCTGCCAACTCACCGAGATCTGGCCTGGGAACTGGGCGTTACCGTGGGAACCGTGACACGCGGCTATGCTGAAGCAACCCGGCGCGGTTTGATCAGCGGCGAGGTCGGACGCGGAACCTATGTCCAGTCCGATCCCGGCAACCGCCCCCACGCGACACCCATGACCTGGCCGACGTCAGATGCGATCGGGCGCAACGCCATCAACATGGCATCCAATTCGGTACCCATGGCGGGGCAGGAACAAAAATTCGCCGATGATCTTCGTGAACTAACGGGCGATCCGCAGTTTGCCGATCATCTGATCTATCCACCCAATGTTGGTCGTGCCGATGTTCGCCGCGCTGCAGCCGACTGGATCGCACAAACCACCGGCCTTCCGGCAATGGCCGACCGCACCTATGTCACCTCAGGCACGCAACATGCCCTGACGGCAGCGTTCCACCTGGTCGCAAAACCCGGCGACACGGTTCTGGTGGAGAAACTCACCTATCCCGGCATCAAGGCCACGGCGCGGACCATGCATGTACGCCTGGCCGGCGTCGAAATGGACGAACACGGCCTGATGCCAGATAGCCTGGATGCGGCCTGCCGGTCTCATCACCCCAAACTGCTGTGCTGCGTGCCTACCCTGCAAAACCCCAGCGGCAGCGTGATGCCCGAGGAACGGCGGCAGGAAATTGCCGAAGTGGCCGACCGCCATGGCGTGCCGATCCTGGAAGACGGCATCTATGATTTCCTGAACGAACACAAACCGCGCCCCATCATGACGTGGACGGAGACACCCGGGTTCTTTGCAACCGGCCTCTCCAAGGCGATCTCCCCTGCCCTGCGTACGGGGTTCCTGATAACGCCTGAAGGCCAGTCCGATGAAATGACCCGGATCATGGCAGCGACCAGCCTGCATGCCCCGTTGCTGATGACCGAACTGGCGCGGCGTTGGATGGAAAGCGGTGAGGTTGCTTCGTTCGAGGCTGCCGTGCGTGAGGAAGCCAGAACACGCC
>JABIUG010000472.1 GCA_018700655.1 Rhodospirillaceae bacterium
GCATGAGCATGCTCTCTGGCGCACGTGACCGTTTCATCATCGGCGACAACGAATTTGGCCTGCGTCCCGACCTGTCGCTGGTCGCCAGCATGATCGAGCCCGAAACAAGGCTGCTCGACGTCGGCTGTGACGACGGTGCACTGCTGGAGTTTCTGGTCAAACAGAAGGGCTGCGACGGGCGCGGCATGGAAATCTCCCAGGCCGGCGTCAATGCCTGTGTCGCGCGGGGGTTGCCGGTCGTTCAGGGCGACGCCGACGATCACCTGATCGACTACCCCGATGACAGCTTTGATTACGTGATTTTGAGCCACACCATGCAGGCCGTGCACAATCCGCGCGAGGTTCTGCACCAGCTCCTGCGTATTGCCGATACCGCGATCGTCTCGATCCTGAACTACGGACACTGGAGAGCCCGCATGTCGATGGTGATGCGCGGGCGCATGCCCCATACACGCGCCCTGTCGCAGCCCTGGTTTGAAACCGCGAACATCCGGCCCTGCACGGTGCGCGATTTTCAGGACCTTATCCGGATCAGCGGTATCAAGGTCGGCCGCGCTTATGGTCTCTCCAAGGAACGCGAGGTCTCGGTGATCAAGCCGGGTTTCGAGGGCCAGTCGAATCTCTTCGCCGAACAGGCAGTGTTCGAGCTTCTCCGGCCCGAGAAACCCAAGGGCAAGCGGCGTCGCTGATCTCGCCACGTTGGTTCTCGATCGAGGCCTGGCCCGGTACCAGGATACGCTGACGCAGGCTGCGACGCCCGGCCGGAAGTGCGCCATAGATCTGCTTGGACGCCTCGACCAAAACCACACCGGGCAACGGCAGGCCCCATCTGCGCCCGATCCGCTCCCAGGCAGGAGCCGACCAGAGCGATAGACCTTTCTGGCTGGGCGGAACATAAAGCGCGAACTCCCGCGCCAGGGGCGTGAACATGCTCTGGCGCAGCGCCCGGTCGATCTGTCCTTCGTTGAATGGATAGCCATGGCCGAACGGCGTGTGGTCGGAGCGTGACCACAATCCGCGCCGGTTGGCCACGACGACCAGAAGACGCCCGCCGGCAGCCAGGACCCGCCAGACTTCACGCACCATCGCAAGTTGTGCCTCACTGTGTTCCAGCGCATGGACCAGCAGCACGCGATCGACCGACTCGTCGGCCAGGGGCAGGGCAAACTCATCGGTCAGGCAGACCTGGGCCAGGCCTTCACCGGGCCAGCGAATCACCCCCTGGGGTGCCGGTGCAAAAGCCATCACCCGTTCTGCCTCGCCATGAAAGACACGCAGGTATGGTGTCGTGTAACCAAGGCCCATCAGGCGCATGCCGGTGACATCGGGCCACAGCGCCCGGATGCGTGCCAGCATCAGCCGTCGGGTGACCTGGCCCAGACGGCTGCGATAAAACGCATTGAGATCGGCGACATCCTGGTACATCAATGGAATTCTAACATGCCAATTCCTGGCAGGAGCACCGATAGCCCATGAAACTTTACCAAAGCCCGTCCTCGCCCTTCGCGCGCAAGGTCCTGGTTGCAGCGCATGAACGCGGCATTGCCGATCAAATCGAGTTTGCCCTGATGGCCGGAATCCGGAACGGCGAACTTGCCGCCGATAACCCGTTGGCCAAGGTGCCATCCCTGGTCCTGGATGACGGCACGGCGATCTATGACAGCCTAGTCATCGTCAGCTACTTCGATGGTCTGGGCGCGGGCCCAGCTCTCATTCCGAGCGACCCTGCGGCGCGCACCACTGTTTTGGTCCGCCACGCTTTGGCCAACGGCATGATGGATGCCGCGGTCGCAAGCGTGATGGAGACCCGCCGGCCCGACGACAAGATCTGGCCGGACTTCATCCAGGATCAGCACGGCAAGGTCACCCGCGGTCTCGATACCCTGGAAGGCGATGTCGCTGCGATGGGCGACGACGTCGACATTTCGACCCTCTCGGTTGCCTGTGCGCTGGGTTACATCGACTTCAGGCTGGGCGATATGGGCTGGCGCAACGGGCGCCCGGCACTGGCGGCCTGGTATGAGGGATTCGCCAAACGCCCCTCGATGATCGGTACCGTACCGTCAAATCCGCCGTCGGCCTGATCGACGTGGATTATGGCTCGATTGCCGGGGCGCTGGCGCCCCACGGCCTGATCGCACGGGGCGGATTTCGTCCGGACCCGGAGGATGGCTTGCCGGCGGATGCCGTAGCCGCCGTGATGGTCGGCAATGCCGGGCCGGCGATGTGGCATCCGTTTTCTGGGGCTCGCAGCGATGAACCCGATGCAATGAACCGCTGGACCCGTCGTGTGCTCGGCCCGATTGCTGCCGGGCTCAGCGCCAATGCGCTTTATCCGTTCGATGGCCCGCCCTGGTATCCGTTCCAGCGCTGGGCACAGCGGGCTGAACCTGTCTTCCCGTCACCGATCGGCATGCTGATTCATCCGGATTTTGGTTTGTGGCACGCCTATCGCGGGGTGCTGGTGTTCGATGAGGCGGTTGAGGGTCTGCCCGAAGCTGCTTCGACCCCGAACCCGTGTGAGAGCTGTGCGGAGCAACCGTGCCTGACGACGTGTCCGGTCGGCGCGTTCAGCGGCGAGAGCTACGATGTTCCGGCCTGTGCCGAACATCTGCGCACCGATCAGGGTGCCGACTGTCTGTTGCTGGGCTGCCGTGCCCGGCGTGCCTGTCCGGTCGGTCGCGACACAACCTATCTGCCGGAGCAGGCAGCCTTCCATATGGATGCGTTCCTGGCCTCTCGCTAGCGCAGGTTGTCAGCGGGGGCGTTTCGACAGGAAATCGCCGGAAGCCAACACGGCGCCGCCCACGATCATGGCGCAGGCCACCAGCAGTGCTCCGGTGGCAACCGCCATGCCCAGAGTGATCAGGAGCAGGGTCGAGAACAGCGGTATAGCGTAGCTCGCCGCCCCCAGC
>JABIUG010000473.1 GCA_018700655.1 Rhodospirillaceae bacterium
ATCTCGGTGACGAAGCCGTGTTTGTAGCTGTCGGTCGCTTCGCCGACGGTATCGATGGTCTCTTGAACAATAGCCATGCTCTGGCTCCTACTGGTTCGTGAGCGGCGCAGGCGCCGCTTCGGCAAATTCGGGCAGCGTGGGGAACGCCATGGCGGCCAGCGAAACCCCTTCGAAGGCTTCACGCAGCGCCGTATTGATCTGGTTCCAGCCGCCACGCATGGGGCACAGCGATTCGACGTCACAGCTTCCGGTGTGTTCGTCGACGCACAGGGTCAGCGCAATCGGGCCTTCGACCGCCTCCACGATTTCGGCGACCGAGACATCCTCGGGCTTGCGGCTCATCTCATAGCCGCCATTGACGCCGCGGTGGCTCTCCAGCAGACCTTCGCGTGCGAAGACCTTCAGCAGCTTGCCGACGGTGGCTTCGGAAAGGCCGGTGCCTTCGGCGACCCGATGGGCCGTGTTGGTTTCGTGATGGCGCCACGCCATGTAGGTCATCACGACGACACCGTAATCGGCCATGCGGCTCAAACGGATCATAAAAATCCCCGGTTAGGAATTAAAGAGAACCAATTTGGTTCTGATTGTCTATTTGTGTCCGAACGGCTCGGGAGTCAAGCCCCTTTGGAGCGGATCACGTTTACACGGAAACACATCGTGGTTCCGTGTAAACGTTTGAATCCGCGCTATTTTACAGAGTTAGAGCAACTTCACCCGATTTGGTTGTGTCGCGAAGCGATTCAATCAAATCGGGATTTGCTCTAGTCGTGTGCAAGGGCCGGGCGACCGGTCGCCAGGGCCGAAATCCGACTTTCGATGAAAAGCTTGCTGCCATCCTTGCCGCGCACGATCTCGTCATGGCGATCGAGTTGCACCGCGATGTCGCGGGCACCGATCGTTTCGGCAGCCAGCTGCGCACGATGGCTGACCTCGGCCTCGGTGTGGCGCGCAGCCTGGTCGAGGTCCTCGAAATCGGCGATTCCCTCGGGCAGATGGCAGCGATATAGCCCGTCCGAGGGCGCGGTGATCAAGGCATCGACGCGCTGGGCGATACCGCCCGCGACCGCGCCGACCGCGTTGCAGACATCGGCATGGGGCGGAATGACCGCTTCGGTGTTAAGGCGCCGGCCGACTTCGGGATAATAGGTCGCTGCGGCTGCACCGACTGCGACCACCGGACGGTGAAACCGGATCGACAGATCAAACAGGTCGCTTGCGGCACCCGACAGGGCCGGTTTCAGCAGGGCGTCGGCGGCACGCCCATGCGGCAGCGCCAGGCCATGCTGTTCGGCGGTCGCGGCCTCGAGCAGTGCCCGGGTGGTTGCGGTGTTGGTCGCATCGACCACCATATCGGCAAAAACAGCCGGGTCGTCCGGCGCAGCATGGCCGGTGATGGCCCACCAGCGGATCCAGAGACGCGCACCAAGGGTCGAGGCCTCTGCGTCCCATGAGTCGTGCAGGCCTAGAACATGAGCAGCGTCGCTCGGCGAAAAACGCGAAAGGATCACGAGGCCACGATCGAGCAGGCGTTCCAGCGGCAGCTTGGGTGACTGGTCGCGATAAAGAACGTCCATCGGTACCGGGCCATCGGCCAGGCTCTCCCACAGCTTGTGCTGCGGCCGCGTCAGTTCGGAAGGATCGGTGTCGAGGCGACGCTGACGCAGCACGAAGATGCCGTCATATTCGGCCGGCCAGCCCCGTTCGGTCTGACCCTTCAGCTGCTCCAGGGCCTTAGGGTAGCGCGAGGCCAACAGTGCAAGCGGTACTGCACGACGTGGTCCGACCTGGATACGTCCGCGATCGTTCAACTGGATTTCGCTGTCACCACCCAGGCCTGACGTATGAACCGCGACAGCGCGCACCATGGTCCGGTAGCCGCCGACCCGCGCACCCTGGGGGTCGAGCAGGGGCTTGCCATCACGCACCAGCGCGATATCGGTTGTCGTGCCGCCGATATCCGAAACAAAGGCATTGTCACGAGCCGAAAGGTGGTGGGCTCCCACGACGCTCGCCGCCGGCCCGGAAAGAATCGTCTCGACTGGCGATTCCAGCGCGGTGGTGGCATCGATCAGCGAGCCGTCGCCCTTGACCACCATGATCGGTGCGGCAACGCCGCGCTCGGCCATCAGGTCGCGCACCGCCACGATCAGGCCCTGGATCAGGGGAATCAGACGGGCATTGAGCAGGGCGGTCAGGGCACGTCGGGGCGCATCGAGTTCGGAACTGAGGCTATGTGCGCAGGAAACCGGCAGCCCGGTCATCTCGCGCAGCATGTCGCGCGCGGCCATCTCATGTTCGGGATTGCGTACAGCAAAGAGCGATGAGACGGCAAAGGCCGAAACCCGGCCCTGGACTTTCTCTGCCTCTGCCCTGAGCGCGGCCAGACCAAGCGGCAACCGTTCTTCGCCCAGGGCGTCATGGCCGCCCTGCACCGTGATCAGGGGATCGCCGGCCAATGCGCGGATGAGGTCGGGCCGATCGCGGTCACTGTCGGCATGGCCGATCAGGATCAGGGCGGCCGGGCTGCCCTGGCCTTCGACGATCGCGTTGGTCGCCAGGGTTGTGGAAATCGAGACGAGCGCGATCTCTCCGGCGTGTTCGCCGATTACCTTGTCGACCGCTTCGGCAACGCCGATCGTGAGGTCGTGTTTGGTCGTCAGAGCCTTGGCGTCGGCCAGCACGCCGCGTTCCGTGTCGTACAGAACCGCATCCGTGTAGGTGCCGCCAGTATCGATGCCGAGCGTCAGGGCCAAGATGATTCTCCGGGAAAAAGATCGTCGCGAGGCGGCGAACTATGGCGAAAAGTCGGGGCGGAATCGAGCGTTTGTTGCGAACGGTTCCGAGCCCTAATCTGTCGCAATAAATTCAAGCGACGACGATGACACAAGAGCGAGAAATGCAGCCGGTCACTTTGAGAGAAATCACCCGCGAAACCGTTCGCAGGATCATGGGTCTTGGCGTCAAGCCGGAGCAGGAAGACAACGTCACGTCGAACGCGGTTTCGATTGCCGAAGCGTATTTTGAACCCGGGGCATGGTTTCGTGCCATTTACGCCGGTGACGAGCCGGTCGGTTTTATCATGCTGTTCGATCCCACATTGCCCGGTGCAACGGCGGGTTCTGTCGCGATGGATGAAGTCGGCCTCTGGCGCTTCATGGTCGATGGCAGATACCAGAGCCATGGTTACGGCAGGCAGGCGTTGGACCTGGTCTGTGGCCGGCTTCGAAGCCGGGGCGATGTGGCCAGGCTTTGCTCCAGCTACGTTCCGGGTCCGCATGGATCGGAAGCGTTCTATCTGGGCTACGGTTTTCGCAAGACCGGACAGATGACACATGATGGCACGGAGACCGAGATTCTCTTGAGACTACATCAAGAAGACTGAGCCCTTGATTGGAATTGGAAACGAGCGTTTCCGGCTGGCAAGGTGCAGGAAAATGGCAAGGAACAAGGCACGATAAATGACGCAAACCATGACCCACAGGGAACGTATTCTTAATCACATCCGACCGGAGTCCGAGATTGTCTTTTCGATCGAGGAATACGCCCAGAGACTAACACGGGTGCGCGCCGGCATGGCAGCAGCAGGGATCGATACGTTGTATCTGACCTCGCCCGAGGCGATCTGTTACCTCTCGGGATACCGGGCCGAATGGTATCAGGCGCAGGGCCCCAAGAGCTGGCTTCCGGTCAGTGGCCTTGCGGTGCATGCCGATGCCGATGACTACATCCATTTCGAAGTGCAGAATGAGCAGGTGATCGCCGGATTCACGTCGGTTTCGCGCGATCTGCGCATCTTTGGCGGCGATGCCCAGCCCGGCAACGACCTGCTGGAATTCATTGTCGACGAGCTCGACGGCGAAGGCTGGCTTTCGGGCACGGTCGGGATGGAGATGTTCAGTTACCGGCCCAAGCGCGGCGTGAGTGAGATGCTCCAGGCAGCGATGGAAGCCAAAGGCGCCACGGTCGTTGACGGCACCGAGATCGTGGGCAAGGTGCGCAAGATCAAGTCACCCCAGGAACTGGCCTATACCCGCACCGCCGCGCGGATCGGCGATGTCGGCATGGCGGCCGCACTCGACACCATCCGGGCCGGGGTCACCGAACTTGATGTCTATGGCGAGATCGTGCGCGCCATGGCCCGGGCCGGGGGGGAGAACTCCTCGATCACCATGCCGGTTTCATCCGGCGCCAAGAGCGCCTGCATGCATGCCCTGGCGTCACGCCGCAAGATCATGCCGGGCGATGTCGTCAATGTTGATCTCTGCGGTGTTTTCAATCGCTATCACGCCAACATGGCGCGCACGATCTGCGTCGGCGAGCCCCACCCCGAGGTTTCGCGTTATCTCGATGCCGTGACCGGTGTGAAAGCGATGCTTGCCGATGTCATCCGACCGAACCTGCCGGTGCGTGAGCTGCTCGATACGATCGAGGCGTACTACCGCGACGCTGGGATCTGGCAGGACCAGTGCTGGGTCGGAGGTTATGACCTCGGCATCTCGTTCCCGCCCGACTGGGTCGGCCCGTGGTTCTATGATGTCCACACCGATTCGGGCGATGAGGTCTTCGAACCAGGCATGGCGACCAACTACGAGGCCAACTTCTATCTGCCCGATCTTGCCGGCATGTCGATGTTCATCGACATGATGTCCTTCACTGAGGACACGGCGGAGTTTTTGCAGGAGACTCCGGCGCGCCTGCCTGTCGTCGAGTGAGATGGCTAAACCCGCCCGCAAGCCGCGCCGTATCACGGCCCAGTATCTCGAACGTGCCGCGATCTATTACCTCGAGCGCTACAGCAGTTCATCGGGCAATCTGAAGGCCGTCCTGCGGCGCAAGGTCTGGCGTGCCGCGCGCCAGACTGAGCGCGAGACCGAGGTCGATGAGGAACAGGCCGCTGAGTGGATCGACGAGACCGTCGCCAAGCTGAAGTGGGCCGGACTGCTCGACGATGAAGCCTATGCCCGCATGCGCGTGCTCTCGCTGCGCCGGTCGGGAGAATCGCAGCGTTCCATCCGCATGAAGTTGATGGCCAAGAGCGTTGAGAGCGACCTGATCGAGCGGGCCTTGGCGCAGGACGAGCCCGAGAATGATGAACTCACCGCAGCGATAGCCTATGCCCGTCGCCGCAGACTGGGTCCCTGGCGTGCCGAAGCCGAGTGGGAAGAACGCCGCGAGAAGGATATGGCCGCCCTCGCACGCCGCGGTTTCAGCTTCGATATCTGTCGTCGTGTGATCGAAGCCGCCGATGAGGCCGCCCTGTACGAGTCACAGGCTGAATGGGCCTCGCGAGAGCCTTAGGAGGCCTTCCGCAAATCACGCAGCCATGTAAATTTAGGCTGGTGCGGGATCAAACAGATGGGGACCAGCATGAAAAGCTAACTTTCGCGTCGGGAGCTTCTTGCGGGTATGGCGGCCGCAACCGCTGCTCTTTCTGTGCCGGAATTGGCCTCTGCCAACCTGCGAGAGCCTGATGAATTTATAGATTACGATGCAACCGGTCTTGCAGGGTTGATTCGAAACGGTGACGTCACCCCGGTCGAGCTTGTCGAGATAGTCATTCGCCGGATCGAGGCACTCGACCCGGTTCTCAACTTCATGACGACTCCGACATTCGATCGCGCGCGCAGTCGTGCGACATCGATTGCGCCGGACAGCCCGTTCGCGGGTGTTCCCATCCTGATCAAGGACATGGTGGATGTCGGTGGCGTCCGCCGAACGGATGGATCACGCCTCCTGGCAACGAACGTGCCACAGCATAATGTCGCCTATATCGATCGCGTTGAAGCCGCCGGTCTCAATATCATTGGCATGACCAATGTGCCGGAGTTTGCAGGTGGGTTCACGACGCACAACGATCTGTTCGGCGAGACGCTCAATCCCTGGAATCTGGACTATTCGCCCTACGTATCGAGTGGCGGTTCTGCCGCCGCGGCCGCGGCTGGCATTGTGCCGCTTGTCCATGGCACGGATGGTGCCGGTTCCAATCGACTTCCGGCATCGACCTGCGGGCTGTTCGGGGTCAAGCCGAGCCGGTTCAGAATGCTCTCGGGCGAGGCCGATGGTGGACATGATCGTACCAAGACCCACCAGACCATGGGACGGTCTGTGCGCGACAGCGCGTTGTTGATGGATTTCACGGAAGACAGGAACCAGGACTTTTACGAACCAGTAGGCCTTGTTGAGGGACCGACGAGACGGCGTCTCAGGATTGGCTTTGTGGCAGATGCACCGGGTTTGGTGGACGTCAGCCGGGAGGTGGCCCGGGCACAGGAGAACGTTGCGGTTTTGCTCGAAGATCTGGGGCA
>JABIUG010000474.1 GCA_018700655.1 Rhodospirillaceae bacterium
CACATGGCCGCTCATCTCGCCGGCCAGCGGGCAACCGATTTCCTTCATCTTCTGCTTGATCAGCGAATGACCGGTCTGCCACATCAGCGGCTTGCCGCCCAGACGCGCGATCTCGTCAAACAGGACCTGGCTTGCCTTCACATCAGCGATGATCGTTGCACCGGGCTGTTCACGCAGCAGGTCGGCCGACCACAGGGCCATCAGCTGATCGCCCCAAAGCACCTGGCCATCGCCGTCGATCACGCCGATCCGGTCGCCATCGCCATCCAGCGCGATGCCGAGATCAGCACGCTGCTCGGCAACGGCAACGATCAGATCGGTGAGGTTCTCCGGCACGGTCGGATCGGGGTGATGGTTGGGAAACGTTCCGTCGATCTCACCGAACAGGACGGTGTGATGCCCGGGCAGGCCCTTGACCAATTCCTCTAGCACCTGGCCGGCAGCGCCGTTGCCGGCGTCCCAGACGACCTTGAGTTCCTTGCCACGCTCGGCATCGCCCTGAAGGCGTCGAACATAGATATCGGCCAGATCGACATTCCGGGATCCTCCGCGTGAAGTCCCTTCCGGCGCGCCCTGCCCTGCACGACGCGCGATCTCCTGGATCTGCTCACCGTGGAACGGGCCGTGGCCCATCATCATCTTCAGGCCGTTGTAGTCGGGCGGATTATGCGAGCCCGTCACCATGACGCCGGCATCGGATTCGAGATGGTGAACGGCGAAATAGAGCATCGGCGTGGGCCCGAGACCGATCCGAACGGCGTCAACACCGCCATCGTTCAGGCCATCGACAAGCGCTGCCTCGATCGTGGGCGAACTCAGGCGGCCATCATAGCCGATGGCAACTTCGGGTCGCCCCTTGCCCGATGTTTCACGCACCATGGAAGCAAAGGCGGCGCCGATCGCACGCACGGCTTCAAGCGTGAGCGACTGATCGACGATGCCACGGATGTCATAGGCCCTGAAAATCGTGGGATCGATCACGTCAAACCTCCACAGGCGCGTTGAGATGACCAAGGCCGATACCGTGATATTCGAAGCCGGCTGCCTCGATATCATCGGCCCCGTAGATGTTGCGCAGATCGATCACCAAAGGCCGTTTGAGGGCCGCTTTGGCACGACCGAGGTCGAGCGAGCGGAATTCGTTCCACTCCGTCACGACCACCAGGGCATCAGCGCCTTCGAGCGCTTCATAGGTATCGGCACAAAGCACCATGCCTTCGATCAGGCCGGCCGCTTCTTCCATGCCTTCAGGATCATAGGCGCGCACCGTTGCGCCGCGTTTCATCAGTTCCGGCACGATCACCAGACTTGGGGAATCGCGCATGTCATCGGTGTTGGGTTTGAACGTCAGCCCCAGCACCGCAATGGTTTTGCCTGCGAGATCGCCGACGATTCCGGCGATCCGTTCGGCCATGGCGTGCTTGCGCTGGTCGTTGGCCGCGATCACGGATTCAACGATCGAAACCGGCGCTCCAAGCTCCTGTGCGGTGCGGACAAGAGCCAGGGTGTCCTTGGGGAAGCAGCTTCCGCCATAACCCGGGCCCGGATGCAGGAATTTCGGGCCAATGCGACCATCAAGACCGATGCCACGGGCAACATCCTGCACATTTGCCCCCGCCTTCTCGCACAGATCCGCAACCTGGTTGATGAAGGTAATCTTGGTCGCAAGGAAGCTGTTGGTGGCGTATTTGACCAACTCGGATGTCTCGAGCGTGGTGTGCATCACCGCCGTACGGTTCAGCGACAGCGGCCGATAGAGCGCATCCATCACCGATTTTGCCCGTTCGCTCGTGCTGCCCACGACGACACGGTCCGGGCGCATGAAATCCTCGATCGCCGAGCCTTCACGCAGGAATTCCGGATTGGAGGCGACGTCGAATTCGGCATCTGGACGAGTTCGACGCACGATTTCGGCGACCTGTCGCCCGGTCCCCACAGGCACGGTCGACTTGGTCACGATCACCGCATAACCATCGAGTTCACGCGCGATCTCTTCTGCAGCAGCAAAGACGTAGCTGAGATCGGCATGGCCGTCACCGCGGCGGCTGGGCGTGCCGACCGCAATAAAGACCGCATCGGCGCCACGCACGGCGGCCCCGAGGTCTGTCGTGAAATCGAGCCGTCCGGCCTCCACATTGCGGGCAACCAGCAAATCAAGGCCGGGCTCGTAAATCGGGATCTCGCCCTTATTAAGCCGTTCGATCTTGTCGGTGGCCTTATCGACACAGGTCACATGAACACCGAACTCGGAGAAACAGGCACCCGACACCAGTCCGACATAACCAGTGCCGATCATCGCG
>JABIUG010000475.1 GCA_018700655.1 Rhodospirillaceae bacterium
ACATGCTGTAGTGGCAGGCGCCGGTCGCCTTGATCTCGGCGACCATCTTTTCGGCACAGCTTTCGGGATCGCCGAAGGGTAGGTTCTCCAGAATCGTGTCCAGGCTGGGTTCGTCCTCGTAAGGTTGCGGGACGACCTCGATGCCGTTGAGTTTTTCGTACTGGCCACGAAAGGCCATCACGAGGCGGGCGGTATAGAGCACACGCTCGGCCGCATCGCGGGCATCCTCCTTGTCGTCGGTGACATAGATCGAGCGGTTCATGGCAAACGGCAAAGGCCCCTTGTGGCCTGACTCGATGAAGTTTTTCTCGATGTGGCCGCGCACGCCCAGCAACGCGTCAGTGCCTGCCCCGCCGACCGTGACAAAGGGGACGTAGCCGGCCTTGGCGACGCGCGCCAGATAGGCCGGTTCGTTGCCTGCCGTGAACACCGGCGGGCGCGGCTTCTGCAGGACCGGCGTGCCGATCGGTGTTTCGGGAATCTGGAAGTATTTGCCGTCATAGGCGACCCGGCCCTCGGCCATGCCCATTTCCAGGATATCCATGATCTCGTGCGTGATCGCCCAGTTTTCGCCGAGGTCGTGGCCGAAACGTTCGAACTCGAAGGCCTGGTAGCCCGAGCCGTAACCGATCACCAGGCGGCCGTCGGAGAGCTGATCGACCATGCCGATTTCTTCGAGCAGGCGCAGCGGGTGGTAGAGCGGCAGGACCAGCACGGCCAAGCCCATCTTGATCCGCGTTGTGCGTGCGGCGACATGACTCGCCAGCATCAGCGGCGAGGGGCACATGCAGTAATTGCCGAAATGGTGTTCGGTCAGCCATGCGGTGTCGAAGCCGATCTCTTCGGCCAGCTGGATCAGGTCGATCGTTTCCTTGTAGATCTCGGCCGTCGGTTTGCTGACGTCGCGCTGGGGCATGAGTGAAAAGATGCCAAGTTCCATGAGAGTACTCCTTCCTAGATTCCGACGATGACGGCGCCGCCGTTCGGGCTGATGCATTGGCCGGTGATGAAGCTCGACCGGTCGGTCGAAAGAAACAGCACCGCTTCAGAGAGTTCTTGCGGCTGGGCCCAGCGGCCCATCGGCACCAGGGCTTCGGCCTTGCGAATGCCTTCTTCGCCGCGCTGGGCAAGTTCCATCTCGGTCCAGACGCCGCCGGGCGCGACCGCATTGACGTTGATGTTGTGGGGTGCGAGTTCCTTGGCCCAGGCCTTGGTCAGGCCCAGCAGGGCCGCCTTGGCGCCGCAGTAGTGGGAGTGGCTGGTATAGGCGACCATGCCCCAGACCGAGGAGATGTTGACGATCTTGCCCCAGCGTTTTTCCTTCATCGCGGGAACCACGGCCTGGGTCGCGAAAAACGCGCCCTTCACATGGATCGCGAACATTTCGTCGAACCCGGCCTCATCGATCTCTTCGAGCGTTCCTGGCCGATCGATCCCCGCGTTGTTGACCAGGACATCGACCGGCTCGATGCCTGCGAACTTGGTCTTGAGATCGGTCACATCGGAGATATCGCCGACCATGACCTCGACCGCGCCGCCTTGTTCACGCACCAGTGCCGCGGTCTGGTTCGCCAGGTCGCCATCAATATCCTGCACGACAACTGCAGCACCCTGTGCGGCCATCACCATGGCATGGGCACGCCCCATGCCGCGGCCTGCGCCTGTAATCAATGCCCGTCTTCCATCGAGTTCAGCCATCATGCTCTCCTAGAGATGAAAAATCGCTTCCGTGACCGTACGGGCTCAGCGCATGCCATAGCCACAGCCTGCCACGACGGTTTCACCGGTGATACTCCGGCTGGCGTCGCTGGCAAGAAACGACACGACCTCGGCAATGTCTTCGGGTTCGGCGACCCGATCCAGCACGGTTCCCACCCGCTCCCTCTCCAGGAAGCCGCCGCGTTTGGCACGCTCGGTTGCGATCGGTCCGGGAGCAACCCCGTTCACCCGGATACCGTCGGGGCCATAGGCAGCGGCAAAACTGCGGGTCAGGCTGTTCACGCCGGCCTTGGAAGCCGAGTAATGCACCATGCCCGGTTTCGGCAGATGGGCATCGACCGAGGAGATGTTGATGATTCCGCCGCTGCCCTGTTCACGCATGGTCGGGACGGCTGATTTCATCATGTTGAAGGTGGAGACCAGGTTGGCATCAAACATTGCATGCCAGATCTCGGCGCTGAGATCCTCGACCGATGCACCCGTGTAGTCGCCTGCGACGTTCACCAGGATGTCGAGGCGGCCAAATCGCTCAAGCGTGCGCGCCACGAGATCGCTGCACGCCTGGCTGTCGGCAAGTTCCGCTTCCAGTGCCAGCACGGACCCGTCGACCGCCTTGGCCGACTCGTCAAGGCGCGTTCCCGTGCGGTCTGTCATGGTGATATCAGCGCCACGCTGCGCCAGCATGACCGCGACTGCGCGCCCAAGGCCGCCGGCCGCTCCGGTGACCAAGGCAACCTGATGATCAAAGCGGTGTGACATTCGATTTCCCTGGTGTTGATCGCCGGCAGCCCCTTTCGGCATGGATCGGGGGGCGGCGGCCTAATGCTCTTGACCAAAGTGAACTTGCTTGAACTGGCGACACAATCCAGTAATTTTTTTGCTCACATCAGAATAAATTGTTCGAATCCATGCGCCGCAATCTTCCGCCACTGAACGCCAGCAAGGCTTTCGAGACTGCTGCCCGGCATTTGAGCTTCAAGGCTGCCGCCGAGGAGCTGCTGGTCACTCCCCAGGCGGTCAGCCATCAGATCAAGGTTCTCGAAGACTGGTTTCAGACCGCACTCTTCATCCGGCGTAATCGATCGATTGTACTCACCGCCACCGGCACTGCGTTCCTGCCCGTCGTCAGGCAGGCACTGGACAGTCTGGAAGCCAGTGCAACCGCCTTGGCACGGGTGCGTTCACCCAACATCCTGACCATCAATGCTCCCCCGACCTTTGCCATCCGCTGGTTGATCCCGCGGCTCGACCGGTTTCGCATGGCGCTTTCCGATCTGGATTACCGCCTCACCACATCGGTCGAACTGCCTGATCTGTTATCAGGATCGATCGATGTCGCGATCCACTGGAGGCAGGTACGTGACATTTCTGGCCTGCAGTCCGAGCTTCTCATGGCGCTCGACCTTGTACCGGTGTGCAGCCCCGAACTGATCGGCAAGCGCAAGATCAGCAGCCCCGCAGAATTGCTGGATTTTCCGCTCATTCGTCACACCTTTGATCCCGGCCTCTGGGATATCTGGGCGCAGTCGGTGGTCGGAGACGACATCCTGGCCCCCGAAGGGCTACGCTTCGATAGTGACCTCTACATGATCGAGGCTGAAGTCGAAGGCCAGGGCATATGTCTGATCACCCGCGAGGAAGTGGTGCGCGACCTGCAGTCGGGACGTCTTGTCATTCCGTTCGACAAGGTTCTGCCGCGCGCCGGGCAGGTCCATCTGGTCTATCCGCGCGCACGTCAGGCCGATCCCGAGATCATGGCCTTTCGGGATTGGATCCTGGATGAGATCGCTGGATTCCGTCGTGATGCCGCCGACCGGGCAGGTTGAGCCTGAAGGCCGACGCGGTATGTTCGTGAATTCGTTTTTCGTTATCGTCAGATCAGTCTGTGGCTTGCTTCGTTGCGCCTCTCCCGCTAGGTTCCGCGCCTTCTAGGAGGGGTGGCCGAGCGGTTTATGGCGCACGCCTGGAAAGCGTGTTGGGTGCAAGCCCTCGCGGGTTCAAATCCCGCTCCCTCCGCCACTCCCCAGTCCAGTACCGTCTAGCGTCGTCCAGAATAGTGGCAGGAAACTGCCCCTGTTCCTTTTCTGTTTGTCCACTTGCGTCCATGGCGGTCCAACCACATCTAGGTTAGAATGGGGTGGATTTAGGGTTTGTAGGTGATCGCATGAAGCCAAGAGGACGACATCCGATTAACGCGCTTTCCGCCGTCCAGGTCAAGAACCTCAAGAAGGCGGGCAAGTACGCAGACGGCAATGGGCTGTACCTGATCGTTGACCCATCGGGCGCGAAGCGCTGGATGTTCCGCACTGTTGTCCAGGCTCGAAAGAGCCCCCGCAACAGAACGGGCCGCATCGATATGTGGTTGGGTAGCACGCAACTGGTTCAATTGGCCGAGGCGCGGGAGATTGCGCTGCGCTATCGCAAGATCGCTCGCGAGGGTGGTGACCCTGTTGCTTTGAAGCGGACCGAGAAAGAAAGGCCGACGTTCCGGCAGGCCGCGCAGACCGTCCACGAGAACAACAAAAAGGCGTGGAGCAACGGCAAACACGTCAACCAGTGGATCACGACACTGGAGACCTACGCTTATCCCGTCATTGGCGACAAGCGCGTGAACCAGATCGCGACTGCCGACATTGAGAGCATCCTGCAGCCCATATGGCTAGAGAAGCCCGAAACCGCCCGCAGGGTGCGCCAGCGCATTCGTGCCGTGCTGGATTGGGCTACCAGCGCTGGGCATAGAGAAGGTGCCAACCCTGCCATCACCGTTGGACCCGGCCTCCCCAAGCAAAGGGCGAAGGTAAAGCACCATAGGGCCATGCTCTACGCAGAGGTGCCGGCGTTCGTGCGGTCCCTCAACGAAAGCGACGCCGCCAATGCGGTTCGGCTGGCGCTTGAATGGACCATTCTCACGGCGGCGCGGACCAGCGAAACGCTCGGCGCGACCTTCTCGGAGATTGACTTGGAAGCCGCTGTTTGGACGGTGCCACCGGAGCGGATGAAGGCAGATGTTGAACATCGCGTTCCATTGGCGGGTCGCTGTCTGGAGATCGTCGAACGGGCAAGGGGTCTAAGCGACGGTCAGGGTTTCGTGTTCCCCAGCAATAGATATCGGAAACCTCTTTCGAATGTGGCGATGCTTCAGATCTTGCGGCGACGGGAACTGGACTGCACGGTTCACGGGTTCCGGTCCTCGTTCCGGGATTGGGCGGCAGAGCAAACCAGCTTCCCAAGAGACGTGTGTGAGGCTGCCCTGGCGCATGTCGTCGAGAACAAGGTCGAGGCCGCATACCGTCGAAGCGATCTGTTTGGGAGACGCCGTGCGCTCATGGAAGCATGGGAGGACTACGTCGGGAATGCTGCCAGCACCGTCGTGCAGTTGTCATCTGCAAGGCGCAAGCCATGACTCCAGAAGAGAGAGCTTACGTTGAAGAGCCCTGTCGCCAATGCAGATTTGAGGAGTGGATGCAGCGATCATACTGGACGAGCCACGAAGCCACTTGCATCTCGCTGGGCTGGGAACCCAGTGAGGTCGATTGGGGGAGCCGTCGTGGCTTGTGGCGATGGCACAAGCTTTGGGAGTCCGCGCGTCGATACAAGCAGAGGCGCGACACGATCGATGTTGCACTTCATGCTGGAGATTTGGGAGAGCCGATGTTCCCTCCGGCGTCACGGTCTGAACTGCAAGGCCGCGTGGATTTGGTGGCGGGAACATCGACACCCACTCAAATGATGTTTCGGTCTGGCATCTTTGCGGCCTGGGCTAGGGATACGGGGATCGACCTGCATGAGGAGTACGAAAGCCTTGCAGGCCGTGGTGGGATGCCTATATCGACTGCGGCGGCAGAATTGGAATGCTGCAACTGGCTAACCGACCTGATGAAAGCAGGGCCGAAAGCGCATACCAAGAAACACTATCGCAATGAGGCGATGAGCCGCTTCGCCGGCAGGCTTTCGGATCGAGGTTTTGTAAGGGCCTGGGCCTCCGCCCAAACCGCTGTGCCGGATGCCGATTGGTCCAAGTCTGGACCATCGAAGAAATAGCTCCCAGAGGGTATTCGTCGCACCGATTCGAATCACCAGTTTAGGTGTGGCCACTAATTTCTGAGCCTGACTTTAATATCTTGCCCTGTATCGCGTTGTGCATCTCCGCACACCGCAAATGCAGGAGACGAGATCTATGACTCGAAGAATGCTTCGTGTGAAGCAGGTCTGCGCGCAAGGCGGCTTCAGCCGTTCGACGCTCTATAACAAAATCAAGGCTGGCGACTTTCCGGCACCGATTGAAATTGGCCCCAATGCTGTCGGGTGGCCTGCTCACGAGATTGACGCCTGGGTCGCCAGTCGGCCGCGCCGGACCTATGGCTCGGAGGGCATATAGTCATGCATCCGGAAAGGCATAACCCGGCCCTCGCGGTGAGGCGAGACCGGGTTCCAGAGTTTGTCAGCACAGCGGCTGACACCTCAGGATATAGGCCTCTCATCCGCCAGGTTCAACCTTCACGACCCGCAGGGTGTGGCTCACCGCACTGGCCCAACAGCCTGCACTACGGACGTCGCCGGTTCGTCGTCTGGGCGGTGGAATTATGACCCCCAGGTTTCAGCGCCTTGCCATGCATCTGCATTCGCTTGGCCCTCGCGCCTTGGCAGAATTTATCCACGAGGCCTCCAACCGAAACGGTATCGAAGATCAGGTGCTCGAACGGCTTGAGGTTTACTACCGCCTCAATTCTGACGCCCTTGAAGCCTTGGGCGGCGACCGCTTCCCCATCCTGCCTTTGAGGAGGGTGCCTTGACGAGGGGGTACTATCGAATGCACCGGGGCTGGCAAGACAACCCTGTCTTCAAACCCGAGCCCTACAGTGAACGAGAGGCTTGGGAATGGATCATTGCTCACGCCGCCTGGGAGGCAAAAGAGGCGCGCATTAGCGGTGAGGTGGTCTCCCTGGAGAGGGGGGAGATTGCCTGTTCGCTCCGCTATCTTGCAGAGGCCTGGAGGTGGTCGAAGAGCCACGTTCAAAGGTTCCTCAAGCGCATCGCAACGGCCGAAATGGTGCGGGACAGCAGCGGGACAGCAAGCGGGACAGTGATAGGGCAGAAAGTGACCCACCTAACCGTATGTAATTACAGCAGATATCAGGACTCGTGGGACAGCGCTTGGGAAAAAGTGGGACACCCCCGTGACGAAAAGCGGGACAAAAGAGAAAGAACTAAACAAAAGAAAGATTCTCCCCCCTCTTCGAAACGGCCCTATTCCGCCGAGTTTGAGACCTTCTGGCGGACCTACCCGAGACGCCGGACGGACAGCAAGCGAAACACCTCCAAAGCCTTCGATCGTGCCCAGCTCGAAGTCCCTGCTGAAACGATCATTTCCGCGGCGGACAACTACAGGGATGATCTCGCCCAGACCGGCAAGTTGGAGTTCGCAAAGGGCGCAGCCGCCTGGCTCAACGGCGCGACCTGGGAAAACTACATCGAGAAGGTCGTCCATCACCGCGATCCGATCGGCGGTCAACCACAGGAGTTCAGCGAATGCCCTCTCTGACGCAACACGGCATTCACCTTCGCTCTCAGAGTGCCGGCAACCACAAGACCCTGTGTCCCGAATGTTCCACCTCCAGGAAGTCTCAGAACCGGCGGGACCCCTGTCTGTCCGTCACCATCGAACCCGATGGCAATGCAGTCTGGAACTGCCACAATTGCGGTTGGTCTGGCGCCACGATCACCAGGTCCACGACCGACATCAAGATCAGGCCGAAGCTCTCAGATACTGGCCTGCCCGAAAAGGCGGTGAACTGGTTCGCATCGCGCGGCATCGGCGAAGCCACTTTGAAGCGGAACTGGATCGGCTTCTCTGGCGACGAGGTTGAGTTCCCGTATTTCCGTGACGGCCAGCTCGTCAACATCAAGTACCGCACCGAGGCCAAGCGGTTTCGCCAGACCGCAGGCGCCGACAAGGTGTTCTACGGGCTCGACGACATCGCGGGCGAAACGTGGGCCATCATCACCGAGGGTGAGATGGACAAGCTCGCGCTGGAGGAGGCGGGATACATCAATGTGCTGTCAGTCCCGGACGGCGCACCGAAGGCGGTCAAAGACGAAGCTGTCACCCCCGAGCACGACACCAAATTCAGCTACGTGTGGAACTGCAAGGCTTGGCTCGATCCCCTCACGAAGATCATTCTCGCGGTTGATGGTGATGGTCCCGGCAAGGCGCTGGAAGAAGAACTTGCACGCCGTCTAGGCCGGGATCGTTGCTGGCGCGTGACGTGGCCCAACCTGAACGACGTTGCCAGCAAGGATGCCAATGCAACGTTGATGGATCACGGTCCGGAAGTGCTTCGCGAAGTGATCGATAATGCTCAGCCCTTCCCCATCAAGTCCCTATTCGACGCCGGCCAATTCGAGAGTGAAACCATGGCCCTCTACCGAGGCGAATGGACACGCGGTTGTTCGACCGGATGGTTCGAACTGGACGAGTTCATGACGATCCGGCCCGGTGAGTTGTCCATTGTCACCGGCTATCCCGGCTCAGGGAAAAGCGAGTTCGTGGACGCCGTCCTCATGAACCTTGCCAGGGAACAGGAATGGCGATTTGCCGTCTGTTCATTCGAAAACCCGCCCGCCGAACATATTGCCAAACTGGCAGAAAAGTACCTTCTCGCGCCCTTCTGGGAAGGCCCATCGGCCAGAGCTACCGAGGCAGAGGTCAGGCAAGCGATGACATGGCTCAAGGAGCGTTTCTTCTTCATCCGCGCGGACGATGAAAGCCCTACGATCGATTGGATTCTGGAAGCTGCGAAGGGCGCTGTGATGCGCCACGGCGTCAAGGGTCTCGTGATCGACCCGTACAACGAAATCGATCACAAACGCCCCGTCGGCATGACCGAAACCGAGTACGTCTCCCAAATCCTCGCGAAGGTGAAACGCTTCGCCCAGAACTACAGCGTTCACGTCTGGTTCATCGCTCACCCCGCCAAACCCCAGAGGGGCCAGGATGGCAAGATCCCCGTCCCTTCGCTCTACGACATCTCAGGATCGGCTCACTGGGTGAACAAAGCTGACATCGGGCTCGTCGTCCACCGGCAGTACGAAAGCAACCGCGCCGAAATCCACGTCAACAAAGTGCGCCACAAGGTCGTCGGGAAGCCCGGGATGGTCAGGCTCAGCTACAACCGCGCCATCGGGACCTACCGAAGTGATGCGGCTTGACACACATCAACACCACTAAAAAACCAAGAAGACTAGGACGAGAGCATGAGCACTAATCGAGCATGGTACGACAGTGACGGCAAGCGTGGGCCGCAGCGCAGCGACCGGCTCTTGGTCGCTGGCCGTATCCGTTCCGAAGCACACACACATGACGAGCCACGACCCGCAGACCTCGCGATCGCCGACGAGATCGAAAACGGCATCCGCGAGACCCTGCCCCCCGAACAGGCTCAGACCGGCGCGTACCTGTCCGACGCGGACCTGCATTACGCGATCTGGACGGACGGACGTATATGTGCCGGAGGGTCAATGGGGGCCTGCAACTAGCGTTCAGGCAATACTGGGCCGCTCCGATCCCTCGGGCGTGCCCGCTTGCCTGGAGCCTCTCATTCCGCATGGAGCAGTTTGAGGAGAGCAGATCAACCCCTGAGGCGTATGCAGGCGTCGTGCTTGTCGGCAGGGCAACAGACCACACAAGGACCAACTGTCAGGCGTGAGCGAAGGAAGGCTTCGGTGCGACTCAAGGATGCACAAAGAGAGTCGCTGAGGAGCCTCTGAGGGGCTCGCTAGTAATGCCTACCGGAGAGAGCCCAAGACTCACTGGCGACCCCTGAATGGAGTCTCAGGTGCCTGCGACGATGTCGCGGTTCTCACGAGCGGGTTCATTGCCCTGCGTTGTAGGGCGTGTCCGTCGTCATATAAATTGGAACAATCTGCGGCCTGATCTAAAGGAGGATCTGGCTCATCTGGTTCAAGATATTAGGCG
>JABIUG010000476.1 GCA_018700655.1 Rhodospirillaceae bacterium
GAACTTCCGGCGGGCTCAAGAACCTATGTGAAATGCCTGCCGACGCCGTGGCGCACCCAAACGCTTGGCGGCGATAAGTGCGTCGAAGTGCTGATCCGGAGCACCGAAGCCGTCTGGTCTGTTTTGGCCGGATTGAACGAGGTCGAACACTGGGCAGGTGGGCTTCCCGACGCTGACACCCTGCGTGTCACCCGGCAGATCGGCCGCGCCCGGCGGCCACGCCCGGCAATTGCCGGGCTGGACATGGCGCAATGTCATGTCATGGGAATCATCAACGCTACACCTGATAGTTTTTCCGACGGTGGTCAGGCTCTTGCCGCTGATGCTGCTGAGGAACAGGGCCTTGCGATGATCACTGCGGGTGCATCGATACTGGATATCGGCGGCGAGTCCACCCGGCCAGGCTCCGACCCCGTCTCAGAGGACGACGAGTTGGGACGTGTCCTTCCCGTGATTGAACGCCTTGTGGGGAAGGGCGCCCTCATTTCGATCGACACACGCAAGGCTTCCGTCATGGCTGCGGCACTCGATGCCGGCGCTGATGTGGTCAACGACGTCAGTGCACTCACCCATGATTCTGGTGCGCTGAATTTGGTTGCCGAACGCGGTTGCCCTGTCGTCTTGATGCATGCGCTGGCCGATTCCCGCACCATGCAGGCCAATCCTGTCTACGATCACGTCAGTATCGATCTCTACGATTATCTCGAGGCGCGGATCAAGGCCAGTCTTGCCGCTGGCATCAAGCGTGAGCGGATCATTGTCGATCCCGGCATCGGGTTTGGCAAAACGCTTGCACATAATCTCGCCCTGCTGCGCGATCTCCCGTTGTTCCATGCGCTGGGCTGTCCCATTCTTCTGGGCGCATCGCGAAAGCGTTTCATCGGAACGCTCTCTGGTGAAGAAGTCGCTTCATGCCGCACCGGCGGGAGTGTGGCGGCGGCTCTGGCTGGTGCGCGGGCAGGGGCACAGTTCTTGCGTGTTCATGATGTCGCTGAAACCGTGCAGGCGCTTTCTGTCTGGCGGGCGATCGATGGGATGGAGAAACCATGAGCCGGCAATATTTCGGTACGGACGGAATTCGCGGCAAGGCCAATGTCGAACCGATGACGGCCGATGTCGCACTTAAAGTCGGCATGGCCGCAGGGGCTTATTTCCGCGATGGCGATCACGCCCACCGGGTCGTGATCGGCAAGGACACGCGCCTGTCCTGCTACATGATCGAAAACGCCATGGCTGCCGGGTTCGTCTCGGTCGGCATGGATGTGCATTTGCTGGGCCCGATTCCCACACCTGGTGTGGCGAGGCTGGTGCGCTCGATGCGCGCCGACCTTGGCGTCATGATCTCGGCCTCCCACAACCCTTTCCACGACAACGGCATCAAGCTCTTTGGCCCCGACGGCTACAAGCTCTCCGATACCGCAGAAATGGCAATCGAAACCAGCCTGGCCAGCGACATCACCGAACTCAGAACGGAATCGTCGGATCTGGGCCGCGTGCGCCGTTTGCAGGGCGCTATTGGTCGCTATTCAGAGTTCTGCAAGAGCAGCTATCCGCGCCATCTGCGCCTCGACGGCCTCAAGATCGTCGTCGATGCGGCCAATGGCGCGGGTTACCGTGTTGCCCCTGAAGCGCTCTGGGAACTTGGCGCCGAAGTCATCCCGATCGGGGTCGAACCCAACGGCACCAACATCAACCGTGATTGCGGTTCGACCGCCCCTCAGACCATGCAGGAAGCGGTCTGCGTCCATGGTGCGCATCTGGGTATTGCACTCGACGGTGACGCCGATCGGGTGATCGTGTCGGACGAAAACGGTGAGATCGTTGATGGTGACCAGATTATGGCGCTGGTTGGTGGCTGGATGCTCGAACGCGGCGAACTGCGAGGCGGCGGCATGGTCGGCACGGTCATGTCCAATCTCGGGCTCCAGCGTTTCATGGAGGCCCGGGGCCAGCTTCTCGAGCGCACCAAGGTCGGTGACCGTCACGTCGTAGAATGCATGCGCCAGCGCGGCTTCAACATGGGTGGCGAACAATCCGGCCACATCATTTTTTCGGATCATTCGACCACCGGAGATGGCTTGATCGCAGCACTTCAGGTCCTGGCTGTGCTGGTCGAACGCGGTCAGCCGATGAGCGAACTGGGCCGCCAGTTCGAACCGGTCCCCCAACTCCTCAAGAATGTGCGTTTCAAGGGCGGCGCGCCCCTCGATGACGATGCCGTGAAAGCCGCTCTTGCCGGCGCCGAAGAGCGCCTGGGCAAAGACGGGCGCCTCGTCGTGCGCAAGTCCGGCACAGAACCGCTGATCCGGATCATGGCCGAACACGGTGATGCCGATCTGGTCAACACCATCGTCGCCGAACTCGAAGAAACCATCCAACTCGCCGCCGGCTGAACGTTCCTGTTTCACTAGGTTGCGCGATGGTCTCATCATGCGCTTGGCCCAGGGAGTAACACTCCCTCTCCCCTCGGGGAGAGAGCTGGGGTGAGGGGGTGTCAGCGGCGAACTCCTGTGATGCGTCTAGAGCCCGACCCCTCACCCGGCTTCGACCAAGCCCGGCCCTTGGCCGGCTCAAGTCTGCGCTGCCCTCTCCCCAAGGGAGAGGGATAAACATTCAGACGTAGGCGCCGACTTGCGGCGGGGTGCTGTCGATCAGGTCGGCGATGATCTTGAGGCCAACCCGCAGATCGTCATGGGTCCTGGTCCCGGTCAGGGAAATGCGCACGGCAAAGGGAACGGTGTCGCGTCCGATGGCGAAGGATTCCGCGGGCGTCACCAGAACACCTCTGGCCTCTGCTGCACGCGCGAAATCACTCGGCCGCCAGGGTTCGGGCAGGGTGAGCCAGGTCTGGAAACCGGCTGGGTGGCTGTTGAGGTCGCAACCGGCCAAAACTTCGCGGGCGATTTTCTGGCGTGCCATCGCATCGTTGCGCACGACAGCCTCGAACTCTTCGATCCTGCCTTCTTTCATCCAGCGCCGTGCAATTTCGGTCATCAGCAGCGGCGCGTGAAGCGACATGCCACCCATGATCCGTGTCGCCTCGTCGCTCTGGCCAGGCGGCACGACCAGAAAACCGGTTCGTAGCGCCGGTGTGACGGCCTTCGAGAGACCCGTCGCGAAGTAACCGGGCGTCTGCGCCCAGGTCATGATCGGGCGCGGGTCATGATGGTTCAGGAAATCATAGATGCCGTCTTCCAGGATCGGAACGCCATGGCGGTCAGCGACTGCTGCGATCTCCTGCCGGCGCTTTTCGGACATGACGGCACCGGTCGGGTTCTGGACCGTCGGGACACAACAGATCAGTTTGGGCTGGGTCGAGCGGCATTGCGCTTCCAGGCTTTCGGGTAGCATGCCCTCTTCATCCAGATCGACGCCCGACAGGCGTACCTGCATGGTACGCGCCACCGCCTTGATCCCGGGATAAGTCAGGCTTTCCACCAGAATGGTGTCGCCCGGCTTGGCAACAAGGTGAAAGGCGACCGAGAGCGCATTCTGGGTACCCGAGGTGACAAATACCTGGTCGGGAGGTGCCGCGATGCCGGTGGTTCGATGAATCCATTGTGCCGCCTGGGCGCGCACATCGGCTCGCCCCAGGTTGGGCGGATAGATCAGGAGGTCGCCCAGGCGCTCGTCTGCGGCGATCTGCGTCAGAGCGTCGCTGAAAACCTGCTCCTGACCTGCGATCGGCACGGAGTTGGTCACGAGATTGATCGCATTGTTGCCGATTGCGTCTGAGGTCGGCCAGATCATCGGGGTTGCGTCCGGTCGAGATTCCGGACCTCGAGGCAGGTGCGGGCCGCAACATCGAAAGGAATACACCATGGCCCAGTTCGCCCATCGCAATGCAACACACGCAGCCCACGATTTTGCCAATGCTGTCTGGCATGTGACCTGCACCATCGCTGTCGCAGTCCCGGAAGCCCTGATTGCCTGGCAGAATCGGGCCCAGGCGCGCGACGCCCTGCGGCTGATGGATGATCGGCTTCTTCGCGACATGGGAATTGACCGAGTCGAGGCAATCCATGAGGCAAACAAGCCATTCTGGAAAGGCTGATCCCATGAAGACGGCGCGGTCGGTGTCCGGTTCCTCTCCGGAAAAAAATTGTAACACCTCGAGTGTTTTCAGCCGCCGGCCGCGTCCCCTTCGCTCGCGTGTCCTGTTTGACATAAGCTGTCGCCTTCTCAACGTTGTGTCCCGTGGCGCAAGAACCGGGTCGTTTGGGCGACGCCTCTTGCCTAAGTTCATCCCAGACACAACGCGCGAGTCGGAGATGGCGATGACCAGCACCCAGTCCCCTACGCAAGACGACGATTACGCAAGGATCGAACAGGCGATCGCATTCCTGGACGAGAACTTCCAGGAACAGCCCGATCTCGCGGAACTGGCTGCAAGGGTCGGGCTCAGCCCTTGGCATTTTCAGCGCATGTTTCGTCGCTGGGCAGGCATCAGCCCCAAACGGTTCTTGCAGTTCCTTACGGTCGATTATGCCCGTGGCCTGCTGGAGCGTTCCTCACCGGTTCTCGATACCGCGTATGATTCCGGACTTTCGGGACCATCGCGTTTGCATGACCTTTTCGTCGTGACCGAGGCTGTTACGCCGGGTGATGTGCGCCGAGGCGGTGCCGGCCTTGAGCTGCACCATGGCGTGCACGATTCGCCGTTCGGGCGCTGTGGGCTGGCCATGAACGAACGTGGTATCTGTACGCTCACCTTTGCGCCGCCCGATGCTGCCGGTGATGCCTGGCTGGTGGATCAGCTCTGCACGCGCTGGCCCAACGCCACGCTGATTGCCGATCAGGAGGCAACTGGTGACATGGTGCAGCGTGTGTTTGATCTATCCGAAGGGTCTGAGGCCATTCCGCTTCATCTGCGTGGCACCAACTTCCAGATCCGCGTCTGGGAAGCGCTGATGCGTATGCCGCCTGCGACCGTGACATCCTATCAGGATCTCGCCCGACGGATGGGCCAGGAGAGTGCCGTGCGTGCCGCGGCTTCCGCGGTGGCGCGCAATCCCGTCGCTTTCCTCATTCCCTGCCACCGCGTCATTCGCAAGACCGGGCCGTTCCACAACTATGCCTGGGGGCCTGTGCGCAAGCAGGCCATTCTGGGTTGGGAACAAGCCCGTTTCGGCGAAGGGCGCGAAGCAGTACGTTCCGCCGCCTGACCCCTAACAACGGAGAACCAACCTGTGCGTTATCCCCTCTACCAGGTCGATGCCTTCACCGGTCACCTTTTCGGCGGCAACCCCGCTGCTGTGATGCCGCTCGAGGAATGGTTGCGCGATGATCTGCTCCAAGAGATCGCAGCGGAGAACAACCTGGCAGAGACGGCTTTTTTCCGGCCCGGGGCCGACGAAGCCTTTGAGTTACGCTGGTTCACACCGACCGTCGAGGTTGACCTGTGCGGTCACGCCACGCTGGCGACGGCTTTCATCCTGATGACCGAGATCGATACCGAGATGGAAGAGGTCGCCTTCGACACCAGGAGCGGCAGGCTCTTCGTCCGGCGCAAACGCAATCTCTTCATCCTCGACTTTCCAAGCCATTCCTTCAGCGGTGTCGATGTTCCGGGCGAACTTGCCGATGCCGTCGGAGCCGCGCCGTCCGAGGCCTTCGAAGGCCCGAATTATCTCTTCGTCTACGAGCACGAGTCCGATGTCGCAACGCTTGAACCCGATTTCTCCCGCCTGGGCTCGCTATTGAAGGAATCCGGCAAAGGCATCACTGTTACCGCACCGCGCGAATCAGGCGAGGGCGATGCCGCATCGCGTTACTTCGCGCCGGCCCACGGCATCCCCGAAGATCCGGTAACCGGTTCGGCCCATTGCATGATTGCGCCCTATTGGGCGCAGCGTCTGGGCAAGAGCCATATCCATGCCCTGCAGATCTCCAAACGTGGCGGGGAGTTGTTCTGCACGCTGCGCGATGATCGGGTCGAGATCGCCGGCCGCGCAGTCAAATATCTCGAAGGCATTGCCCACATTCCCGGCTGACGTGTTATAGCTCTGCTCCCGTCGCCGCGGGATGACAGACATGACCCAGAACAGCCCCGATGTGCGTCCTGCACGCCCCTTCTTTTCGTCCGGACCCTGCGCCAAACGGCCGGGTTGGTCGCTTGACAGCCTCAGGAATGCCTGGCTTGGCCGCTCCCACCGTGCCGCTTCCGGCAAGGCGAAGCTGGCGGAGGTGATCGGCCTGACGCGCGCGGTTCTGCGCATTCCCGAAAGTCACCGCATCGCCATTGTTCCAGGCTCGGATACCGGGGCCGTGGAGCTCGCGCTGTGGTCGCTGCTGGGCACGCGCGGCGTCGACATGCTGGCCTGGGAAAGTTTCGGGCGCGAATGGGTCGGTGATGTCGTCAATCAGCTCGCCCTTGATGAAGTTCGCCTTCTGGAAGCCGACTATGGCGACCTGCCGGACCTCGGCGCGCTCGACTGGTCGCGCGATGCCGTCTTTACCTGGAACGGCACGACTTCGGGCGTGCGTGTCCCAAATGGCGACTGGATTGCCGATGATCGCGAAGGTCTTGCGATCTGCGATGCGACCAGTGCTGCCTTTGCCATGGACCTGCCCTGGGACAAGCTCGATGTCGTGACCTGGTCCTGGCAGAAAGCCCTGGGCGGGGAAGGTGCTCACGGCATGCTCGTTCTGTCGCCCCGCGCGGTCGAGCGGTTGGAAACCACGCCGCCCCAGCGCCCCTTGCCGAAGCTGTTTCGCCTGACCAAGAACAACAAGCTGATTGAAGGCATCTTTCGCGGCGAGACGATCAACACACCTTCGATGCTCTGCGTCGAGGATGCGCTGGATGGTTTGCGCTGGGCTCGTGACCTCGGCGGTCTCGATGCCCTGATCGCGCGAACCGATGCCAATGCCGCGGCGTTGCGTGCCTGGGTCGAGCGCACCTCATGGATCGCTGATCTGGCGGCTGACCCGGCGACAGCGTCGACCACATCGGTTTGCCTCAAGCTGATCGATACCACGGCAGATCCCAAGGCGATCGCCGGCCTGTTGTCCGATGAAGGGGTCGCCTTTGATATCGGTGCCTATCGCAGTGCACCGCCGGGTTTGCGCATCTGGTGCGGCGCAACCGTCGAAACCGCTGATATCGAGGCACTGCTGCCCTGGCTCGACTGGGCACATGACAAGGTCGCTGGAGAAGACAGATGAGCGCGCAACCGAAGGTTCTGATTGCCGACAAGATGAGCCCGGAAGCGGCTTCGATTCTGTCGGATCGCGGGGTCGACGTCGAGGTCTCCACTGGCCTGGCTCCCGAGGCCCTGATCGAACTCATCGGTGGCTATGACGGCCTGCTGGTGCGGTCGTCGACCAAGGTGACGGCCGAGGTGCTTGGGGCGGCCGACAGGCTGAAGGTGATCGGGCGTGCCGGGATCGGGGTCGACAATGTCGATGTCGCCGCAGCGACGGCCAAGGGTGTCGTCGTGATGAACACACCCTTCGGCAATGCAGTCACGACAGCCGAACACGCCATCGCGATGATGATGACGCTGGCCCGCCAGATCCCCACGGCTGATCGTTCGATGCGCGCCGGCAAATGGGAGAAATCGAAATTCGTCGGGGTTGAGCTCGCGGGCAAGACGCTGGGTCTGGTCGGATGCGGCAACATCGGCTCGATCGTTGCCTCGCGGGCCCAGGGTCTGCGCATGCGCGTCATTGTCGCCGATCCCTTCCTGTCGGCCAAACGGGCTAGAGAATTGGGTGTCGAGCGGGTCGAACTGGCCGACCTGATGCGTCGCGCCGATTTCATCTCGGCCCATGCGCCGCTCAACGACACAACGCGCGGCATCGTCGGAGCAGCCGAGATTGCCGTTGCCAGGGATGGTGTGCGCATCATCAATTGCGCACGCGGGGGTATCGTCGATGAAACCGCGCTGCATGACGGACTCGTCTCGGGCAAGGTCGCCGGTGCAGCGCTTGATGTCTTCAGTGTCGAGCCACCACAGGACAACCCGCTCACCATTCTCGATAATGTCGTGATGACACCCCATCTGGGCGCCTCGACCGCTGAAGCCCAGGAAAAGGTTGCCCAGCAGGTTGCCGAACAGGCCGCTGATTTTCTGCTGAGCGGCGCGGTTTCCAACGCCATCAACATGCCCTCGATCACGGCCGAGGAAGCTCCGTTGCTGCAGCCCTACATGGCCCTTGCCGACTACCTCGGCAGCTTTGCTGGTCAGTTGACCCGCAGCGGTATCACGGCCGTGGGTATCGAATACGAAGGTCATGTCGCCGATCTCAACACCCGTCCACTGACCGCCGTCGTGCTGGCCGGGCTAATGCGGCCGATGGTCGACAGCGTCAACGCGGTCAATGCACCGGTCGTCGCCCAGCAGCGCAACATCGCAGTCAGTGAGACCCGCCATGACCGTCGTGGTGATTATCCCACATGCATGCGCGTGACGGTGACGACAGACCGGCGTTCACGTGAAGTGGCCGGAACGCTGTTTGCCGACGATCGGGCGCGGATTGTCTCGATCAAGGGCATCCGGATGGATGCCGAACCTACGCCTCACATGCTCTACATCGCCAACAGCGATGTCCCGGGCATTATCGGGTTCCTTGGCAACACGCTGGGTGAGGCAGGCGTCAACATCGCGACCTTTGCTCTTGGGCGTGCCGAAGCTGGTGGTGACGCCATTGCGCTGATCAGCATCGACCAGGCGCTAGACGCTGCAACCCTGGCAGCCATCCGCGCGCATGAGGGCATCAGCCAGGCGGCCAGCCTGCGTTTTGATACAGATTGAGGGCCGGTCTGGGAGGCTCAAGCTTTCTTCAATCCATCAGCCAGTAGCTGACGGGATTGTCCGGACATTGGTAGGGCCCGCACTCCACAAAGGTCAGGCCAACGTTCAAGAGCACCACACCGATCGCAGCAAGGCATGCAAACCTGCCAAGCCCTGACAGCGTGGTTTGATGGGGGGCGCCCGCCTCGGCATTCCATGCCTTGTTCCACAGGGCGAGCAACACGGCGACGCCAAGAATGGTCATGGCGAAAATGATGAAGGCCCATGTGTAGTAGTGGTACCCGAGGATGGAGGATCCATAACCCGGGGTGCCTGGAATCACATGCAACGAGATTTGCCGCAGGGAAGTGGCGGCACCAAACAGGGCTGCCAACAGGATCACGCCGTAATGGCGTTGCTGGGGGCCGTAAATCACGTTCAGCATGAAGCCGAACATCACCACCGAAAACCCGATCCGCTGCAACAAACACAAGGGGCAGGGGAGCTCACCCAGCGCAAACTGCACGATCACGCCCATGAGCAGGACGGATGTGATGCCCAACAAGCCGAGAATGTTGAGGGAGGAGATGTGTTGTCTGGTCATCATCCCTCCTACAGCAGGATATCAAGCTGTGATGTGGCGTGGTGGTGGAACCAGAACAGCCCAACGATCATGGATGTGAAGAACAGGCCGTAACTCAGGCGCTTCTTTCCGCGATAGACGCTGATCATGGCGCATGCGACCAGGAGAAATATCAGGCTCATCATGAGAAATGGCTTCCTTCCGCACTCCGGCTTGTTGCATTCCGAATCTTCAGATCACGATAGACCATGCACCATTGAGCTGTCGCATGTCAGATTGAAGCTTCTTGGCGGCTTCATTCCGGCATCTGGAACAGCTCCGGCTCAAGGAAGCGACGCAGGACGTTTACCGAGACGCGCGCGACGTTGTTGTCGTAGCCGTTGTGCGAGAGGCTTGCGCCCCAGGCGATCGAGCCGACCGAGAACACGGCGCCATCAGCCGGCGTCTCGAAGAACGTCATGTCGGCCTTTATCTTGGGATTTCTGGTCGCCGTTCATTGCGCTGTGATGGAAGCCGTTCTCATCGGGCACCAGATAGGTGTTGTCGGAATGGCCTTGTGAACGCGCGACAATGAACGTGTTTGGCAGCGTGCCGAGCATGGGGTCGGCTGCTGCGATCTCACCTTCGCGGTTGTCGTCTTCTTTGGGAAGTCAGGCTGGTTCCTGGCCTGTCACGGCCTTCCAGCGCAGCCGGAAAACCTTGCGTGTCGCAGCGGCATAATCCTCGTACACGGCATCTTCGAGTAGTTCGACCTTTTGCCCCCTGACTGTCGGCATCTTGCCTATCGTCCACTCACGCGCGCGCTTGGTGCAAACCAGAATGTAGCGTTCTTCCATCGGGCCCAGGCGGAGCCGGTTCACAACCTTGGTCAGCGCCGGGCTATAGGGCCCACCAGGGTTGGCGTCGAATTCCTCGACCAGGTCGGTTCGCGAAGGGTCAATCTCGTACATGTTGATGCCTCTCCTGCAGGATGGCGACGGGTCGGTGGCGCAGCTGGAGTCATGTCCTTGAATTCTATGACATTCATGAATGCCTCCAGCCTTGAGCGTATAAGTAGTCCAGTGAGAGGCAACCCTATTGTCCGAAATGTTGGCAAATAGATAGTCGTTTCGCGCTGTCCCTAGCTCGCGGTTGGCCGTGTTTTGAAGTCCCGGTGTTCTTTTCTGGGGACGCTATCGCCAGGCACCATGGTTCGCGATGGCGTCTGTGCACGGCTGTCCTCTATACTTCGCTGTAACCAATTTCTTTGGGGTTTGTCATCATGGCGAATGTGGTGGTCGTCGGCTCCCAGTGGGGGGACGAAGGC
>JABIUG010000477.1 GCA_018700655.1 Rhodospirillaceae bacterium
GGATCGGCGGTTTGGAACCGTGGGCCTCCTCAACCATGGCGACGATCTGGGCAAGCACGGTGTCGCCGCCCACGCGCGTCGCGCGGATCAGCAGCGCGCCGGTGCCGTTGACCGTGCCGCCGGTGACAGCCTCACCCTGGATCTTTTCCACGGGGATCGGTTCACCGGTGATCATGGCTTCATCGACATGGCTGACGCCTTCAAAAACCTCGCCATCGACCGGCAGGCGTTCGCCGGGGCGCACCACAACCAGGTCGCCGGTCACGATCTCCTCGACCGCGACTTCGACGTCTTGGCCATCGCGGCGCACGCGCGCGGTCGGGGGGGCAAGCTCCATCAGCTTGCGGATCGCAGCCGAGGTCCGGCCCTTGGCCGCGCCTTCCATCAGGCGGCCCAGAAGGATCAGCGTGACAATCACGGCGGCGGCCTCGAAATAGGAATTCGCCGTGCCTTCGGGGAACAGTCCGGGTGCAACGAGTGCCAGGATGGAATAGCCGAATGCCGCCGAGGTGCCGATGGCAACGAGGCTGTTCATGCCCGGCGCAAGGTGGCGCAGTTCCCGCCAGGCCAGACGGTAGAACAGACTGGCGGCAAAGACCTGGACGGGAAGCGCCAGTACGAGTTCCACGGTGATCCAGCCGCGATGGCCCATGATCTGCGAGGTCCAGAGCTCGACCGCCCCGATATGGCGGCCCATGGCAAGGATGACCAGGGGAATGGTGAAGATGGATGCGACGACAACACGACGGCGCAAGGCAGCCAGGGCGGCCTGGCGGCGCGCCTCACCATCGTCCTCGGCGTCACCTGCTTCGCCGACCGCCTGTGCGGCGTAGCCTATCGAGGCCACGGCCTCTGCAATCTTTTGATCGCTGAGCGAACCGGCCAGTGCGGTGACGCGGCCGTGATGTGTCGCCAGATTGACTTCGGCCATGGTCACGCCCGGCACGGCAAGAAGCGCTTTCTCGACGCGCGAGACACAGCTACCGCAGGTCATGCCCTCGATGGTGTAGTCGCGTTCGACCGTCGGCGTTTCGCAGCCCAGGCTATCGATCGCCGCGCGCAGGGCCGTTGTGTCGGGGACGATTTCTGCTGTCACCGTTGCCCGGTGAGTAGCGAGATTGACTTCGGCCCGGTCGATGCCGGTGACCTTGGCCAGGGTGCGTTCGACCTTGGCGACGCAGCCGCCACAGGTCATGCCTTCCACCGTGAAATCGAGATGTTGGGTCATCGGTATTTCAAAATCTCCATGAGTTCAGCAACGATGGCGTCTTCGTCGCCGCGCCCGGCCGAGGTCACGACGTGATCCTTCAGATGGGCCTTGAGGATCAGGCCGCCGACCTTGTCGAGCGCACCGTCGACCGCCCTGATCTGCTTCATGACATCGACGCAATAGACAGTGTCGTCCTCAAGCATGCGCAGGATGCCTTCGACATGGCCGCGCACCGAAAGCAGGCGCTGGCGCGCATCGCGCCTGACATCATCATCAAGATGCAGGCAGCCGGCTTGGGCATGTCCGGGTTTGTCAGTTCGTTTCGTCGCAGCAACAGCCATGGTTCCAACTCCTTACCCGCCTCACCTGGGGAGGGGTATAGTTGGTGATTTGGATGTAAAAATCAACCAAACGTTGATTGGGAACCTTTTGGGGGGAATCCAAACTTCATTCGATGTGCACGAGGGCCGCGACGGCGGCCCCGTGCAAACTTGCGCCTAGCCCAGAGCAAATCCTGATCTGATTGAATCGCGTAGCGCCACAATCAGAACAGGTGAAGCTGCTCTGTCTCCAGAAAAAAGGGCCGATGGGAAGCATCCTGCCCGGCGACTGAGGGCCGCAAGGCAGAACCGGAGGTTTCTGCCTTGCGATCAAACTAATGGCAGCGAAAGACCAGGGCGCGCGTCAGGCCCAGCGTCGAATCATCCTTGGGCGCGAGCAGCAGGCCGAGTGCACTGCCGGTCAAAAGCAGGGCAATCGCGGCCAGTGAACCGACCAGCACCCATTCAGCGGTGCGCTGGGCGCTCGTGCGTTCGCCTGCATCGGGATGATCAACTGAGCTCGCCATAACCCCGGCCTAACCAACGCGCGCGGCGCGCTCCAGAATACGTTCCATGGCGCGCAGCACGGGCTTTTCGATCAGCTTGCCGTCGATCACGACCAGCCCGGTCGCCGCTTCCTCGAACGCCGCGACGATGCGCCGGGCATGTGCGACCTCTTCGGCCGACGGGCTGAAGACCTCGTGAAGGGTGGCGATCTGCTTGGGATGGATCGAACCCTTGCCGACGAATCCCAGCCTTCGGCTCGCCTCGGCCTCGGCCTTCATGCCCGCCATATCCTCGAGATCGAGCCAGGGCACATCGATCGCGTCGAGCCCGGCGCCGGCTGCTGCCGCGACCATGCGCGAGCGGCCATAAAGCATCGTCTCCCAGGTGTTCTCGCAGCCCAGATCGGATGAAAGATCGACCGCGCCGAAAAACAGCGCCTGCAGGCGGGTGCTGGCATGGCCGATCTGCCAGCAGTGTTCCAGCCCGGCGGCCGATTCGATGATGGCATGGAGCGTGGTGTCGAGCCCGGCATCGTCGAGCAGGCCCGAGATCATCGCGACCTCGTCGGCCGAGCCGACCTTGGGCAGCATCAGTGAGGGCGGGCCATCGGGCCCTGCGGCAATCACGGCAGCCAGATCGGTCAGCCCCTGGGGCGTGCGCACCGAGTTGATCCGCACGACGACCTCGGCCGCGCCGGCTTCGGGCCTGGTCGCCGTCAGCGCCAGGGTGCTGGTCAGGGCCTCTTCTTTGTCATCGGGGTGGATCGCGTCCTCGATGTCGATGCACACGATATCGGCGCCCGAGGCGACCGCCTTGGGAAACATTTCGGGCTTGAGGCCCGGTAAAAAGATGAAGCTGCGCCTGGCGCGCAACCTGCTGCCTGTCGAATGATCCATGGTGATCCCGCTTGCCTGATGGGCGGCCATGATGGCGTCACCGCGCGGCCCGGCGCAACCCGCTTGCACGGCGCGTGTGATCTGCTATTAAGAGCGCCCTTCGTCGCCGGAGCACGTGCCCGGGACGGATGTGTTGAGCGGGCGTAGCTCAGGGGTAGAGCACAACCTTGCCAAGGTTGGGGTCGTGAGTTCGAATCTCATCGCCCGCTCCATATTTCTCAAGGGTTTCAGCGGTGGCATCGGCCACCGTTTTTGGTTGGGGTAGCAACTGGGGTAGCAAATCGCTTCGTTAGTCCGACTTGTCCTTAGGCACCGAATACCGAAACTCGATTGGCTTTAGATCGTCAGCTTCAGGCACCCACTGGCGGATGATGCGGCGTTTGCCGCCAGTGACAATCGGCCCGTCTTTGCCTTTGGTGGGTGGTGTCAGACTAAAACAAACGGGTCTAGGAAGATCGGCCACCTGGCGCCCGTCATGCCGCAGAAAGCTCGCGCCACTCGGCAAGGGCAGTTGAGCGATTAAGCTTGAAGTTCTTGCGGCTGTAGAGATGCCGTTCCTGGTTGAAGTGGTTGTGGATTGAGGCGTGA
>JABIUG010000478.1 GCA_018700655.1 Rhodospirillaceae bacterium
CAAGGGGGGAGGGAAAACGTTGCGCCACGCCTCCTCAGAGCAGGAGCGAATAGGCGCTTTCGTGTTTGAGCAGGGCGACCTTCATTTCGACGCCGCCAAAACCTGAAAATCCGCCCAGACTGTCTGCGCCCACAACCCGGTGGCAGGGAATGATCACCGGGATCGGATTGGCGCCGCAGGCCTGACCGACGGGTTGCGCCGGGACGCCGAGCTCGTTGGCGATCTCGCCATAGGTCCGGGTCTGGCCCTTGGGGATCGCCAGCATGGCGGCATAGACCTGTTGCTGGAATTCGGAGCCCGCGGGCGCCAGCGGAAGGTCGAAGACTTCGCGCTCCCCGGCAAATTAGTCTTCGAGCTGTTTCAGGCCTTCATCGAGCAAAGCCGTGCGCTCACCCTCATCCTGGGCATGCCAGAGGAGTTGGGTGATCACGCCATCTTCTTCGACCAGGCCAAGCCTGCCGATCGGGGTTTCGAGCGAGCCGATGTTCATGGTCCGATCAATCGCCGCGGGTTGCTTCGTGGTGGGCAACAAAATGCGGCGCGTAGTCGTGTTTTTCGATCACGACATCGACCAGATAAGGCACACCACGCGCATTGGCGTCAAGCGCGCGCGTCAACGCGGGCTCGACATCGGCAGGGTCCTCGACCCGTTCGGCCTCGCAACCCTGCGCCCGGGCGATCGCCACCAGATCGGCCGGCACCGCGAAATCGGTCGCGACATGGTGCCGGTTGGTCAACACCTGGGCGAACTGGGGCCAGCCGAACGCCTGGTTGTTGAGCACCAGCCATGTCACGCCGCACTTCTGCTCGGCAGCGGTGGCAAACTCCATCATCGCCATCTGGGCTGCACCGTCACCGCTGACACACACGACCTGTTTCTCCGGCCGCGCCAGCTTGGCGCCGACCGTGCCGATGATACCCATGCCCATGGCGGTCTGTTCGCCCATGGGAATGTCATCGCCGGCATCAAGCACGCGGTAATAGGGCCAATAATAGGACCACAGGTCAGCCCCGCCGTTTTCGTGCACCATGATCGTGTCCTTGCCGAAGACACGGTTTATTGCGGCAACGGCATGACGCGCCCTGATCGGCGTGTGGTGTTCGAAGGCATCAGCCTCAACCCAGGCGACATAATCTGTCTGTGCCGCCGAAATGGCATCGCAACGCCGAGAGGCTTCTGCTGCATCGACCGACACGGCAGCGATCAGGTCATCGAGTGCAAGCGAGGCATCACCGACCATCGCTGCAGCGGGGCGCTGGTTGAGGGCGATGGCATGCGGATCGATATCGATCTGCACGAGGCGAGCGCCTTCGGGCCAGTAACGCCAGCCGCCAGTCGAGAAATCCTCCAGGCGGCTACCGATCGAAACCATCAGATCGGCGCCATCGAAGTAATCCTTGCCGGCCTTCGTGAAATAAAGACCGGTCTGGCCCAGACAGAGCGGATGGTCCTCGGCAACCACGCTACGTCCGCCCGGCGTAGTCATGATTGCAGCACCCGTACGCTCGGCTAGCGCCATGACGGCAGCACCCGCGCCGGAAGAATAGGCGCCGCTGCCACACCACAGGATGGGCTGCCTGGCGGTCGACAGCAGTGCCGCCGCCTGCTCGACATCGGTCGGATCGGGTCTGCTGCGCCGAGGTTGTTCGGCAGGCACATAAGGAGGGATTTGGGCAAGCGCCAAACCGATGTCCGATGGCACATCGATAAAGACCGGCCCCGGCCGGCCGGACATGGCAACCTGGAAGGCACGCGCCATGACCCATGATGTCGTTGCGGGATCGACAATCCGCGTCGCCCACTTGGTCACCGGGCGCATCAGCGCGACGGAATCCAGCTCCTGAAAGGCGCCCTGCCCGTCCTGCCCCATCGGTACACCGTTCGAGAGACAGATCACCGGCAGCGAGGCTGAGTGCGCCTCCAGCATGCCGGTTGTCATGTTGGTGATGCCCGGTCCCGGATTGCCGAATGCGACCTGCGGCTGGCCTGTGATGCGTGCGGCGGCATAGGCGCAAGCCACACCGGAATGCTCGTGGCGGGTCAGGACAATCGGAATATCGGTCGCCTCGGCGATATCAGCGACAAGATGGAGCGGGTTGCCCGGCATTCCGAAGATCCGGGAGACACCTTCTGCGGCAAGCGCTTCGGCGATCACACGCCATGGAGTCTTTTGCATCGGGGCGTTCCCATCTTCTAAAGGGCCGTGGAACTCCAATGTTAGACCCCGTCATCGCGCCAGGGAAACAGCAACGGTCCCGGGCCGGCAAGAATCCGCCGTGGACAAACCGCCAACAGACCGCAATCCATTGCCTTCCAGTGGTTCCTTTGCGTGAAATCCGGCCCTATCCTGCTGGTCCAATTTTAGGAGTAGAAAATGCCCGACCCCAAAACCGGCGAGCTCAGAGGCAACCGGAACCTGAAACGTCTGCGCAAGGTGTCCCAGACCAAACAGGAAGAAGAAATTGCCCGCGGGCTGGAACTGGGGCTGGAGGCTGCACCTTCGATCCACGACCGCTCGATCTCGCTTTTCAGTCGTGGCCATCTGCCCGCTTTTGCCGGGATCAACACCTTCATGAAGGCGCCCTATTGCGAGGACATCCGCAATGTCGGCAACTATGAGGCAGCCTTTCTGGGCGTCCCTTTCGACACCGGAACGACCTATCGACCCGGCACCCGTTTCGGGCCCCAGGCGGTTCGTCGCATCTCGGCCGTCTATGACGGTTATTCGGTCGATGGCGGGGTTGATCTGCCCGAAGAGCTCGACATCTGCGATGCCGGCGATGTCTTTGTTATTCCAGGCAACATCGAGAAGACCTTCGATCAGGTCTCGATGGCGGTCTCGCACATCTACACATCAGGCGCGTTTCCGATCCTGATGGGCGGCGATCACAGCCTCGGCTATCCCAACGTTCGCGGCATCGCGCCCCATATCGACGGCAATGTCGGGATCATTCATTTCGACCGTCATATCGACATGGCCGACATGGATATGGACGAACGCATGCACACGACGCCCTGGTACTGGACGTCGCACAACCACGAAAGCGTCGACAAGAGCGCCTCGCATCACTCACACAGCCACATGCATGATGTCGGGCTCGACAACTGCCCGCCCAAGAACCTGGTGCAGATCGGCATCGGCGGCTGGTACGGCTCGCGGCGCGGCTCGGAAGTCGCTAACGAGCGCGGCACCAGCGTCATCACGATGACCGACTTCGAGGAAATGGGTGTCGCCAAATGCGCCGAGATGGCGCTGGAACTGGCCTGGAAAGATGCCAAGGCGGTTTACCTGAGCTTCGATATCGACTCGATCGACCCGGGCTTCGCGCCCGGCACCGGCACGCCGGAACCCGGCGGGTTCACGCCGCGCGAAGCCCTGGAAATGGTCCGTCTGATATCGCGCGAGGGCCTTTGCGGCATGGAAGTTGTCGAGGTCTCGCCGCCCTATGACGTCAACGACAACACCGCACAGCTTGCTTGCCGTGTCGTGCTCGATGCGCTGGGCACCATGGTCGTCGAAGGCAAGATCGGCCACCGCGACAAGGTGATGTCCGACTGAACCTGCGTCGTTCTACCTGCTTGGGCGATCCAGTGCGGATCGCTCAAGCGTGTCGCAGATCATCAGGAGGTGGTCACCGGGCCGAACCAGCGGGTTGCGCCGTCTGACGGCGACGATGCCGGCGCGTGGCGTCACGTGGCGTTCCGGCGCTGCGCCAAAGACATGAACGTTGTGGATGGTGACCGCCGGAACATCTTCTTCGACGGTGCTTCCCAGCGTCAGGTGCGTTTCCGCCAGACCGTGACAGGCCGAAGTGATGTGATCCGTACCAGCTGCGAGGTCGAGGAAACAGGTTTCACCGTCGCACTTTTTGCCGCCGAGACGTTGTTGCACGGCCTCCGAGATCAGCCCCGCACCAGCCAGGATGCCGAGGCAACCCTGCCAGCCGTTTTCAAACGAGCTCGCCGTGAACGTCCCCATGCCGCCCAGTTCACACGATAGAAACCGTGTGCCCTGATTGTAGGCCGCCGTGTCTAAATCACCGGAATAGGGCCCGCCGATCGGGCAGACCATGGTGAAGGGCGCGCCGAAGCTTTCGGCCAGCGCCAGGTTCGCGGCGTTGAGGTCGTCGTTGTCGCCCCAGCACAGAAACGCGCAATCGACATATTGGGTCGCGGTACCACCGGAATGAAAATCGAGGATCAGGTCGGCCCGGCTGATCAGGTGTTCGTTGACGAAACCGGCGATCGCCTTCGTCGGGCCTTGGTCAATCGCACCAGGAAACGAGCGGTTCATGTTGCCCTGATCGAGCGGTGAGACCCGCGCCCGATCAAGCATCGCGGGCGTGTTGAGCGCCGGCATCATGATCAGCCGGCCGCTGACATCGCCGGGCTCCAGCATCGCCATCAGGCGGTGGAGCACAACCTGGCCTTCGTATTCATCGCCATGGTTGCCGGCAGTGAGAAACACGGTCGGGCCTTCGCCGTTTTTGATCACACCGATTGGAACGCGGATCGAACTGAAGGCGTTTTCGTTGTCGGGTTGGTCAAGGTCGATGAACCCGTTGCGTTTGCCGTCGCCATCCAGGTCCAAGGCACTTTTCGTCGGCCCAAATCTCAACATCGCATCGCTCCCTGCTCTAGAGCCCTATCGGTTCAAGTAACGCGACCTGAATCGTGGATCGTTCTCCAAATCTTTGAAGAAGAGCAGGATCATGGCAGATCGACCTGGCATGATCTTGCTCGGTCGGTTTATTCCGATTTGCGCTTGAACGCCAGGAGGGGGCCATAGGCCCAGACAAAGAGCAGGAAGGCGCCGGACCAAAGAACTGCGGCAAGCCCGATCACTGTCAATCCCCCTGGATCTAGCGGACCGGCAAGGACACGCAAAGCCCCGGACCAGATGATCATCAGGTAAATCGCGCTGGTCCGGTGGTGGGCCGTCAGCGCCTGACCGCTGTGACCCAGGCTTGCACGGGTCATGACCGCAAGGGTCATGGTGCTGACCGCACCAACCGACAGAGCGTGGGTCGCCGAAAGCTCCGAAAACGCGGCCAGATCGAGTACGGCAACACCCAAAAGCCCAAGCTCAACAACGAGCCAGCCATAGCCGGCATGCAGAACCAGGACCAGGGGCTCACGCCAGGTCAGGTATCCGCGCCAGCGCGCCAGACGAATGCCATGAGCGGCAAAGGCGGCCAACAGCAGATAGCCGGTGACGGCGTCATGGATACCCAACACCCAGGCAATCAGTGCAACCACCAGCAGGATCAGGCAGGCCTTGTCGTAGAAACCAAAGGGCGCAGGCAGTCGTTTCGATCCCTGCTTGGCGAGCCAGTTGCGCGTGAAGCTGGGAACCACCCGCCCACCGACCAGCGCGATCATCAGCGCTGCCGTCGCGAGCCCGGCACGTTCGGCCTGAACCTGATCGGCCCCAGATGAAAGAGAAGGTTCGAGGCCGCCAACAGGGTCACCAGCAGGCAGATCGGCGCGTTACGCCAGTTCTTGCCTGCCAGTACTTCGCGCCAGGCAAGCGCGGCCACGGCAATCAGAAATGACACGTCGACGGTGACCGCGAGCCAGCCCTGGACGGGCAAGAACCAGATGAAACGACCGCACAGCCAAAGCAAGACAAGGCAACCCAGCGGCCATCCGCGCAGCGGCAAGCGCCCGGTCCAGTTCGGAATGGCGGTAAACAGGAAACCAGCGAGCACCGCGGCGAGATAACCAAACAGCATCTCGTGGACGTGCCACGACAGCATATCGAGGTTCGACAACTCTCCCAGATGCCCCGTGAGCATCACCAGCCATAGCAGGATCACGATCGCAGCCTGAATCCCGGCCAGCAGAAAGAACGGCCGGAACGGATCGGACAGCACGGCTCCGAAGCTTTTGTTCTCAGGCATTTCAGAGAGGTTCCTCACTGGCCAGCAGTCGGCCATTAACCGGCACGGTTTTTCACACAGGACCAAGGGATCATTCCAGAAAGATTCTCCAGCGTGTTTGATCTGCCGCAAACAAGCCTGCGCCGGTTGGTGTTCTACTCAATTCGCTAGCAGGCTTATTAACGTCCATGGGGAGGATCGACATGGCGGACGACGGTCAAGACAAGGACGACGAAATCGAACGCATCCCCTCGATGCAACAGCTTCTCGACAATCCATTTTTGCTGCTTTTCCTAGGCGTGGTCGTACCCGCCGTCTTCTACCTTGTGTGGGGGATTATGGAAGTGGCCAACATCCCAATGTCCCCGTGATCGGAGGTCATCATGGCCATTTCACCTCCTGAACAACGAATCTGGTGGAACTGGCCTGCCCCGATGAGGTGGTCCACCTTCTAAGTTAGGGTCCGGCGGTTGTGGTCGCCCTGCTGGGCTGACCGGAGCGTAGCGTAGGTCAGACCTGCAGGGCGCGGCAAGATGGCTTGGGGAGCCGGTGGTTTGTAGCCCAGCGAGCTGTGCGGCCTGACGGTGTTGTAGTGTTGCCGCCAGCGTTCGATCAACACCTTGGCTTCGTGCAACGTGGTGAAGGTCTCGCCGTTGAGCA
>JABIUG010000479.1 GCA_018700655.1 Rhodospirillaceae bacterium
CTCGTCGATGTTGATCTTGACCATCTTGACCCGGCCACCGGCGGCATTGACCACCTTTTCCAGCATGGGCCCGAGCTGTTTGCAGGGTTCGCACCAGGGCGCCCACATATCGACGACAACGGGCTGGTTGACCGAATCCTTGAGCACATCCTGTTCGAACGAATCGGTCGTCACATCCTTGACCGGGGCCGCGCCTCCGGCCGGTGCGCCGCCGTTTTCTCCGATGATCATCGCCATGTTCGTTGCCTTTCTGTCCGGACCCGCCATCGGGGCCGTTGAATCAGGTCGAGAGGTGTTTGTTTGTGCCCTGTTAGATGGAGGATCGCACGCCCGAACGCAAGGTCGCGGGGGACGCCGCCGTTCAGATTTCCGGCATCGCGTCGACACGCACGATAGCAGGCTCGTGACCGCAGGCACGTATGAACGCAAGCAGCGTATCGGGGGTGAGCGCGGTCGTCGCCTCGTTGGTCAGCGGGTGATAGTTCACCAGATCACTCGCCATCATGGCCTCGTCGAGCACGACGTTGACCCGCTGCTGCTTATCGTTGATCAGGGCGAACGGCGTCACCGCACCGGGGATCACGCCCAGAACCTCCATCAGCAGGTCCGGCTTGCCGAAGCTGAGTCGGGCCGAACCGATCTGCTTGTCCAACTGCTTCATGGCAATCGGCGCATCGGCGCGTGCCACCACCAGCCAGAGCAGACCTTTCTTGTCTTTCAGAAAGAGGTTCTTGCAGTGGCAGCCTGGCAGATGGCTGCAATGGGCGCGTGCCTCCTCGACCGTGAAGACAGCAGGGTGACGATGGGTGGTGTGTTCAATCCCCAGCGCGTCGAGCCGGGTAAGCAGGTCTTGTTCGGTCGCGGGCATGCTGATTTCAATCGTCCAAACGGGGGGTAATCCGATAACCCGAATTCAACCCCATGCACAGTAGGTGTTGTCGTATCAAGGGCCCAGGCCACCATCCCTGGTGGTGGACCGCGTTTTGACTGAGCGGTCGTTGCGTGACCGCGAGAACCCCGCAGTTCACGGCCAATCCCCTGTCGTTGCAAGAGGTCCGGGCTCCGATGGTCAAATTTCCACGGCGCCGGGTTTCGCCTCACACCTCCTGCAGGGACTGGTCCTTGTAGCCATCGGCATCGATGTCGACTTTTTTGGGCCCCAGAAGCCATTGGGTGTCCCTGTCGCCGGAGCGGCCCAGCACGGGGGAATGGGCGCGGTAACCAAGCAGTTGCTGGGCAAGTTTGGGCAGCTTCGCGGCAGCTTCGGGCGGGCAGGAGAGATACTGGTTTTCTTCCTGGCGCAACCAGCCGACGGCATAACCAGAGACGATGCCTGTGCGGGGCTGGTCGGTGTTGTTGATCCGGGCGCCATGGAGCACCGAACCGAGATAAATCAGTCCCGAACCACGCGGCATCTCGGCAATCTCCACCTCATGGTCCCTGGCCACACGATCGAGCGGCCAGGTATGGCTGCCGGGGACCACACGGGTGGCGCCATTGGCCTTTGTGAAGTCGGTGCCGGCGACGATCCAGGACAGCAGGATTTCCTTCGCACCGGGTTCATGCATGATGTAGGGCTCGTAGACTCCGAAATCGCGGTGCAGCGGCTGGGTCTTGCCGCCCTTCCAGATCTCCAGGATGGCAAGAACCTGGATGCGATAACTCTTGCAGTTTTCCAGCAGGACGGCATCGCCCAATGCGACCAGCGTGGGATCAGCGATGATCCCGGCGATCGAAGGTGCCTTGGCCGCGACCTCCTGCACCCGCTTCATCGCTCCGCCGAAGAATTCGCCGCCACCCAGGGGTGCATCGGCCATGTGTGGCGCGAGTTCATCCATGAACCGGTCCATCACGGCATCGTCGATCATGTTGTCGACGACGATCACGCCATTGGAACGCAGTTCCTCCAGCATGGCGTCGGGTGCGGCATCAGGGCTGAAGTGGCGGACGGGCATCGTCTTGCTCCCAATCTTGATCGAACACCTTCGACCATACCGAAGCAAAGGTACGGAGTCATACCTCGACGCAGACCGGCTCAACCCATGCGGAAGCGATTCAGGCGCAGGGAATTGGTGACGACAAAGACGCTGGAAACGCTCATGGCGAGCGCGGCCATGATCGGGTGCATCAGAATGCCGGCAAAGGGATAGAGCAGGCCGGCGGCAACCGGAATCAGCAACACGTTATAGAGATAGGCCCACAGGAAGTTCTGCTTGATCGTGGTGAGCGTGCGCCGACCCAGCGCAATGGCGTTGGCGACACCGGCGAGATCGCCCGACATCAACACGACATCGCCGGCTTCGATGGCAACGTCCGTACCGGTGCCGATGGCAATGCCGACATCAGCACCAGCAAGCGCCGGGGCATCGTTGATGCCGTCGCCGACAAAGGCGACCGTACCACCCTCTGCCTGCAACCTTGAGATTTCCGAGGCCTTGTCGCCGGGCATGACTTCGGCCAAGACCCGGTCGATGCCAATATCGGCGGCAACTGCTTCTGCGGTGCGGGTGTTGTCGCCCGTCAGCATGGCGGTCGTCACGCCTATGGCGTGCAGCCTGGCGAGTGCGGCCGCACTGCCGGGTTTGACCGCGTCGGCCACGGCAAGAAAGGCCGCGGGTTTGCCGTCGACGGCAAGGAAGACCGGCGTAGCGCCGCGTCCGGCATGCAGGGCGGCGGCGGCGGCGAGTTCCGACGTGTCGATGCCGTTTGCCGTCATGTAGCGGTCCGCGCCGATCATGACCGTACTGCCATATACCAGACCGATCGCACCCATGCCCGATACGGTGTTGAAGTCGCGCGCCTCGCCCAGAGCGATACCGCGTTCATGCGCCGCCCCGACAATCGCAAGCGCGATGGGGTGTTCGCTCTGACGTTCCAGCGCAGCGGCCAAAGCGAGCGCCTCGTTTTCGTCACCGCCCGCGACCGTCTCGACAGTGGCGAGTGTAGGGCGCCCTTGCGTCAACGTGCCGGTCTTGTCGAAGACCGCGACATCGACCTTGGCGAGGCGTTCAAGCGCCGCGCCCTGGCGGATGAGCACACCGGCACCCGCACCGCGGCCGGTCGCGACCATGACGGCGGTCGGCGTGGCAAGACCCATGGCGCAGGGACAGGCGACCAGCAGGACCGAGACCGCCGTGACGAAGGCATAGGAAAGTGCCGGCTGCGGCCCGAAGACCATCCAGACGGCAAAGGTCAGCACGGCAAGCACCATGACGATCGGCACGAAGACGCCGGCAATCTTGTCGGCCATGTGCTGGATCGGCGGTTTGGAACCCTGGGCCTCCTCA
>JABIUG010000480.1 GCA_018700655.1 Rhodospirillaceae bacterium
AACCTTCGCCTGGCTGCGGGGCCATGGCGAGGAAATCGCGATCTCGGACATCGCCGCCCAGATCATGAAATCCTATGGCACGGTCGTAGCCTGCCTGATGCCGGTCGTGCTCTGGGCCGGCTGGCGAATCGGCGGCGGTTGGCAGATCGCCGCACTGGTCTTCCAGGCGGCCGCCATCGCCCTGCTGTTCTCATTGCAGAGCCGCTCGGGTCTGGTCGCCGCCGGCCTCGCGCTTGGCGTCGTCGGTACCTGGATGGCCTGGCGGCGTTTTGGCCTGATTGGTGTGACCGTCGTGCTCGCACTGGCCCTTGCCATGATCGTGGCGGTCGCCATGGACAGCCAGCGCAACAATCAGATTGATGCTGCTTTGGGCCTGCCCCTTTGGCTGCTCGACGCCCATCGTCAATCGATCTGGGCCTTTGCACTGGAACAGGTGCACGCCGCGCCCTATTTCGGCATCGGACCCGATATGGTCTCGACCTTGCCCGGAAGCGCTGGAATCGTCGACGGCTCTACGGTTGAGGTTCTGCCCTCCCATCCCCACAATGTCCTGATCGAGGTCCTGATCGAAACCGGCGCGATCGGTCTGGCCGCGATGGCGACGGCCCTGTTGTTCCTGTTCGCGGGCGCACTACGCGCGATGCGCCGTGATGGCGCAGCCGGCGCGGCGGTCCTGGGTCTTTCGGCGGCCTTCTGGTTTGCTTCGCTGATCAGCTACTCGTTCTGGTCCTTCTGGTGGCAAGCGACCTATATTCTTCTTCTGGTCCCGGTCGTGGCGACCTTGACGCCCGGTGGATTGTCGACCGGCCTGGGATTAAGGGGACAAAACAAGACATGAGTGAAAACCGCACCGACCCCCTCAATGCCGGACGCGAAGTTCTAAGCGAGGGCGCAGACTGTTTGCGTCGCGCAGCCGATGCCTTGGGCGATGATTTTCTGGCCGCAGCCGACGCCCTAGCGCAACCGAGCAGCCGCGCGGTCGTTCTGGGTGTCGGAAAATCGGGCCATATCGGGACCAAGTTTGTCGCGGGCCTGGTCTCGACCGGGCATCGCGCCGTGTTCCTCCATCCCCAGGAAGCGCTCCATGGTGATCTGGGCCAGGCGCACGAGGCGACTCTGGCGATCCTGCTTTCCCATTCCGGCAACACCGATGAGCTACGGGTCCTGGCCCCGACCCTGCGTGATTTCGGTGCAAAGATCCTCACCATCACTGCCCATCGCGAATGCCCGCTCGCCCAGGCAAGCGACTGGGTGGTCGAGACCCTGGTCGATGCCGAAGCAGGCCTGCACCAGCTCGCCCCGACCTCGTCGTCGACCACGACGCTCTCGTTGTGTGACGCCCTGATGATTGCCAGCCTGAACATTCGCGGCTTCACACCCGAACAGTTCCGCATGTTCCATCCCGGCGGCCTGCTTGGGCGCAAGCTGATGAAGGTCGCCGAGGTCATGACTCCGGCCAGACGTCTGCCCTGGCTCAAGCCGACCGATTCAATCTGGCACGTCCTCGAGACCATTACGGCCGGGGCACGGGGGTTTGCCATCGTTCACGACGGCGACAGTGCCGATGGCATCGCGATCGACCAGGTCGGTGTCATTTCCGAAGGTGATATCCGCCGCGCGCTTTCGGACCGCGAGGGTTTTGCTGGCCAGACAGCCGGGCAGGTGATGACTCCGAATCCCACCACGATCGACCCCGAAGCCCTGATGCTCGATGCCTTGCGCCTGATGGAGGCCAACCGTTTCACCTTCCTGCTGTGCACCGATGGCGATGGGAAGTTTGCCGGCGCGGTTCACATGCATGAGATCCTGGCGCGCGACCTCGATATCGACGTCAAGACAGAGCGCCTGCCCAACGGACCGCGATGAAACGCTGGTATGTCGTCCAGACCAAATCCCAGGCCGAGAGCAGGGCGGCACAGCATCTCGCCAACCAGGATTTCGAGGCCTGGCTGCCGGAGTTTCTGAAGAAACGGCGGCATGCACGACGAACCGAAACCGTGCGCCGGCCGCTGTTCCCGCGTTACCTCTTTGTCAGAATTGATCTCGACGCCGAACAATGGCGTTCCGTGCTGGGAACGGTCGGCGTCATCTCGCTGGTCGGTGGCGATCCGCCCGCACCGGTCGCAGACACGGTGATCGAGGCCATCAAGGCGCGCTGTGACGCCCAGGGCCTGGTCAGAATCGATCCTGGCCTGGGCCTTTCAGAAGGTCAGGGCGTGCGCATCGCAGAGGGGCCGCTGGCCGACCTCGAAGGTGTTTTCCTCGAAATCGACGATCAGTCCAGGGTCGCGATCCTGCTCTCGCTGATGGGCCGGCGCGTTCGCGTTCAGGTCGATGCGGGCAACGTCGAAGCGATCTAGAGTCCGATTCGGTTCAGGCGTCGGCCGGTGCAGCGGCCTCCTCGCCTTCAGCCGTGCGGCGCACGGCATGCTGGCGATAGAGGTTCACGAAATCGACCGGCTCAAGCATCAGCGGCGGAAAGCCGCCGTCACGCACGGCATCGGCGATGATGCGACGCGCGAACGGAAAGATTGTGCGCGGACCTTCGATCAGCAGAACCTGGGGTGCGACCTTCTCGTCGACACCGGTCAGCGAGAAAACGCCGCGATAATCGATCTCGGTCAGGAAACAGGGCTCGTCGTCCTGCTTGGCATTGGCCGTGATCTTGAGCGCAACCTCATAGAGGGTCTCGCCCAGCTTGCGCGAGTCGACGTTCAGGTTGACCTGAACCTGGGGTTTCATGTCGGCCTTCGAGAAGCTCTTGGCGCCGGCCGGGTTCTCGAACGACATGTCCTGCAGGAACTGGCTGTGCAGCATCAGCTTGGGCTGCGGCTGGTCCGCGGCGGCAGCGGGGGCCGCAACGTCCGGGGTCTCGTCGGCCATGATGATCACTCCATTTGGGGGCTCTAGATTGTTGTGCTGGCTAGCATGCTGTGCCGGTCGCGACAACCGGCGCGACACAGTTGCGAGACGTTCTAAAGTGTTGGGGCCGGTCGTCGCCGTGTTCGTGGGCTTCGCGCCGATCCGGGTATGCCCGGAGGTGGTCCTCGATCATTGCCAGGGTCGCCTGATCATCAAGCACATCGACGATGAGCCCCTGACGTTCCATCAAGGCCTGCGTCCCGGCCGGCTTGTAACTTGTGACCTCGGCAACTACGACGCGGGGCGCCTTGAAGCGCAGAATAGCGCCGGCGCACATCTCGCAGGGCATGGCGGTGGTAAAGACGGTTGCGCCATGGAGCATGCTTTCCACGACTTCGACGGCGTGGGATCTGCCGACTTGCCGGGCTGCCGCACGATAAGCTTCCATTTCCGCATGGGCGGTGGGGTCACCATCCTGGCGCAGACGGTTACGGCCACGCCCCAGGACCTCGCCGTCCTTCACAATCACGCTACCCACCGGCTCGCCGCCTTCGGCCATCCCGGCCTTGGCCTCGCCGCGCGCCATCGCCATGGCTTCGTGGTCGCTGATCACATGTCTTTCCGGCGATCGGTCAGGCGCGGTTCGTTGCCAGGCACCACCGGCTCATCGACAATTTCCCATTCGCCATCGACAATCGTGCGACCCGGGCCGGCGCGCATGTGCAGGTCGACCGTTGCGACATGGCGCGCGATGTAACGGCGCAAAAGATGCCGCAAGGGTGGGATCAGCAGCAAAAAGCCGACGGTATCGGTGAAAAATCCGGGCGTGAGCAGGCAGAAACCGGCCATCACGATGCATATGCCGTCAAACGCTTCGCTCGCGGGCATCCGGCCGGCACGCAGGGCTGCCTGGGCACTGGCCATCACCGTGCGGCCCTGGAACCGCACCAGGGCAGCGCCGGTCACCGCGGTCGCGACGCACAGCAACACGGTCCACAACGCACCGATCGCGCTGCCCAGCTCGATGAAGAGATAGACCTCGATCAGCGGGACAGCGAGGAAAAGTCCAAGAAGCAGCAGGGGCATGGTTGATGGTGCTCGTTTCATTGCCATCTCTATATTGGCACCCGATGGGCCCAGCGCCAGTCCGCACGACTCGATCGTACCCCCGCAACCCGGCAGAGCTGGTCCGTTCCTTGATTATGAGAAGATCGCGCTCAGGCGGAACCGCAAATGGTTCCACCTGAAGGCGATCCGATCTAGATTGGTGCTACAAGACAGTTTCGCGGCAAGATCGCAGAATCTGTCGGCACTCACCGATCCGGAATGGCAGGCAAAATCGTGGACATTCTTATCTTTGCCGTGGTGGCCGGCGTGATCTTCTTCAAGTTGTTCAGCGTGCTGGGCCGCAAAACCGGCCATGAACAGCCGCCACCCATGCCGATGGCCGATGCGGCGGGCCTCGCCGACGATCACGACAACATCGTGCCGTTGCACCGTGACGAGGCCGGCGAGGACGACTATCTCGCGGGACTGGACGACTCACTCATGCCCGGATTTACCCAGATCCGCGAGGCCGACGGCAATTTCGACCCCGAACAGTTTCTTGCCGGCGCCAGGGCCGCGTTCGAGATGATCCTCGATGCCTTCCACAAGGCCGAGCTGGAAAAGGTCCGTCCGTTCCTCGACAGCGCGGTCTATCGCAGCTTTGCCACTGCCCTCGAGGAGCGCGATGTCGGCGACACACGCCGTCTGATCGAACTGGTCGCGATCAACCGGTGCGAGCCGATCGAGGCTGAAATGAAGGGTCGCGAGGCCCATATCACCATTCGATTCGAAAGCGACCAGACCGATGTCGTCAAGGACTCGGAGGATCGTATCGTGGCCGGCGACCCCAGCAGTGCGGTCGAGGTCACCGATATCTGGACCTTTGCGCGCGATACCCGCGCACGCGATCCCAACTGGCAGCTTGTCGCCACACGCAGCCCCAACTGACGTGACATCGGCCGCCCGTGTTCTGCTCGTGGCACTGCTGGTGATCGCCGCAGCAGCCTGTTCCACACGCCAATCGGTCGTCGAGCCTGACGAACCCGAGGTCCCGGCCGAGCTGGTGCTGCAGCCGTCTTCCTTCGCCCGCATGGCCGGCTGGCCGTTCGACGATCACGCCGCCGCACTCGCGACTTTCCAGATTTCGTGTGGTGCGATCGCCAATCGACCGGCCGACAGCCATCTGGGCGGCCTCGCCGCCATGGGCTCGACCGGCGCCTGGCACGAAGTCTGCCGCATGGCGAGCCTGACCCCGGCGCATGATGCGCATGCCTTCTTCGAGACCTGGTTCCGGCCCTGGCAGGCGACCAATGCGGGCGAAACCCATGGCCTTTTCACCGGCTATTACGAGCCGTTGCTGCAGGGTTCGCGCAGTCCCAGCGCCACCTATCACTATCCACTCTACCGCTTGCCCGCCGCACTTGCCTCGATGCCCGACCGCGCGGCGATCGACAACGGTGCACTCGACGGGATGGGTCTGGAGCTTGTCTGGGTCGACGATCCCGTCGCCGCCTTTTTCCTCCATATCCAGGGATCGGGCCGGGTTGCGCTCGATGACGGCAGTGAAATCCGGGTCGGCTATGCCGGCCAGAACGGCCATGCCTATTTTGCCATCGGGCGTCTGCTGATCGATCGCGAGGAAATCGCGCGCGAGGACATCTCGCTCCAGACAATCCGCGACTGGTTGCACGCCAATCCCGACCAGGCCTTTGACGTCATGGAGACCAACCCCAGCTACATTTTTTTCCATGAACTCGATGGTCCCGGCCCGCTCGGCGCCCAGGGTGTGCCACTCACCCCGGGCCGCAGCCTGGCGGTCGACAAGGAATTCCTGGCCTATGGCGCGCCGGTCTGGCTTTCGACCCACCTGCCCGACGGTCAGCCCTGGAACCGGCTGATGATCGCCCAGGATACCGGTGGTGCGATCAACGGCCCTGTCCGCGGCGACATCTTTTTCGGCGGCGGCGACTGGGCCGAGTGGATGGCCGGTCACATGAAGGGTGAAGGCCGGACCTGGATTCTTCTCCCCCACCTGTTGTCGAGCGACCTTGTGGCATCGCTTGATCCGTAGGAGTCTGGGCCCGCCCTGCTTCCTTTGTCTGGAACTCGATGTCTGAAAGCACGCCCAGGCCCCGCGTTGCCCTTCTGGTCACCTGTCTGGTCGATCTGTTTCGACCGTCGGTCGGGTTTGCCGCGGTCAAACTTCTGGAAGAAGCCGGTTGCGAGGTCGCCGTGCCGCTGCAGTCGTGCTGTGGCCAGCCGGCCTACAATTCCGGCGAACGCGACAAGGCCAGAGACGTCGCGCGCACCATGCTCGATGCGCTCGAGGGTTATGACCACGTCGTTGCGCCATCGGGCTCATGCGCGGGCATGGTTGTGAAACACTATCCGGATCTGTTCGAAGGCGATGCTGACGAGGCTCGTGCACGCGATCTCGCCGGGCGGACGTTCGAACTCACCCGTTATCTCGTCGAGGTTGCCGGCGTGACCGATTTCTCCGCGACATTGGATGCCACGGTGACCTACCACGACTCCTGTTCTTGCCTGCGCGAGGCCGGCGTGCGCGAACAACCGCGCACCCTGCTCGACGGCGTCGGGGACCTCGCCCTCGAAGAAGCCAGGGATCGTGAGGTCTGCTGTGGTTTTGGCGGCACCTTCGCGGCCAAGTATCCGGCCGTCTCCGCGGCCATGGCCCGCGACAAGGCCGACCGCCTCGAGGAAACCGGCGCCAGTGTCGCGATTGCCGCCGACATGGGCTGCCTGCTCAACATCGCAGGCACCCTGAAACGGCGCGGCTCAACCATGGAAGTGCGCCACATCGCCGAAATCCTCGCCGGCGATACCACCACCCCCGCGATCGCCGAGGGTGAGGCCGAACGATGACCGTTCATCACGTCACGGCGCATCGGTTCAAGCAGAATGCCGACAAGGCGCTGGCTGATCCGGTGTTGCAGGGCAACCTTTCCAAGCTGAAGGACAATTTCCTGCTGCGCCGCACACGCGCCAAGGAGTCGCTGCCGGAATTCGAAGATCTGCGTGATGCTTCCGTGGCGATCAAGAACCACACGCTCGGGCATCTCGATCTCTATCTCGAAGCCTTCGAGACTGCCGTCCATGCATCGGGTGGTCATGTCCACTGGGCGCGCGACGATGCCGAGGCGAGAAAGATCGTGCTTGGCATCTGCCGCGAGGAAAACGCCACGACGGTGACCAAGGGCAAAACCATGATTGGCGAGGAGATCGGGATCAATCCCTACCTCGAAGCCAACGGCATCACGCCGGTCGAGACCGATCTTGGCGAATACATCATCCAGCTGGCCAAGGAACCGCCCAGCCACATCATCGCGCCGGCGATCCACAAGAACCGCCAGCAGGTCGCTACGCTTTTCAACGACCATCATCCCGACCTCGCCGACCGTTCGCCCGACGATATCGACGGTCTGGTCGCCGATTCCCGCACGGTGCTGCGCGAACAGTTCCTGGCTGCCGATGTCGGCATCACCGGCGCCAACTTCCTGATCGCAGAGACCGGCCAGACCGTGATCGTCACCAACGAAGGCAATGGTGATCTCACGCAACTGCTGCCCCGCGTTCATGTCGTGCTGGCGAGCATCGAAAAGGTCATGCCGACCCTGGAAGACGCCACCACCGTACTACGCGTGCTCGCCCGCAGCGCGACCGGCCAGGAGATGTCGTCCTATACCAGCCTCTCTGCCGGTGGCAGGCGCGAGGATGATCTCGATGGTCCCGCCGCCTTCCATGTCGTCCTGCTCGATAACGGTCGCTCCGCGCTGCTCGGCTCGCCGACCCACGAGATCCTGCGCTGCATCCGCTGCGGCTGCTGCCTCAATGCCTGTCCGGTCTATGGCAAGGTCGGCGGCCATACCTATGGTTCAACCTATTCCGGTCCCATGGGTGCTGTGCTGACGCCTTCGCTCGTCGGGCTTGCCGAAACCAGCCACCTCCCCAACGCCTCCTCGTTGTGCGGGCGTTGCGAGGAAGTCTGTCCGATGCGCATTCCAATCCCGAAAATGCTGCGCCACTTCCGCGAGGAAGAAGCCAGGGCCGGGCGCGCACCCGCAGCCGCGCGCAACGGCATCGCGCTGTGGGCGATGGTCGCACGCCGCCCGCGCCTCTATCGTTTCGCAACATCGATGATGACACGCCTGTTGTCCTGGAGCACACGCGGACGGGGCCGCTTCACTGCTCTTCCCATGGCTGGCGCCTGGACCAGAGACCGCGATCTCGCCAGTCCCCAGGGTTCCAGCTTCCAGAGCCGCTGGGCCAGAGGTGAGAGGCCATGAGCAGCGCACGCGACGCCATCCTGGGCCGTGTCCGCCACGGCATAGCCCGCGCCGAAGGCGATGACGATGCCGCACGCCATGCCGTCAGCGCACGTCTGGCCGGGCACGCGCGCGGCCTGCAGCCGGCCCGCATCGCGATCGATCACGAAGCCCTGGTCGACCTTTTCGTCGAGAAGGCCCAGGCGGTCGACGCCACCGTTTCGGTCGTCAACCTGGCCGCTGACGTGCCCGAAGCGGTCGCTGATTATCTGCGCGGACGCAACCTTCCCGCCGTCGCCGCGATCGCACCCCATGGCGATCTCGACGCCATGGACTGGGCCGAAGGCACCATGACCGTTCACCGCCGTGCGCCACATCCCGACGATGCCATCGGCATCAACCGCTGCTTTGCCGCCGTCGCCGAGACCGGCACGCTGATCATGGCGTCGGGCCCCGACAGCCCCGCGACGATGAACTTCCTGCCCGAGACCCATATCACTGTGGTCCGTGAATCCGACATCACCGGTTCCTACGAAGACGTCTGGGACCGCCTGCGCCAGGCAGGGCGGACCGGTGGCGAAGCGATTCCGCGATCCGTCAACATGATCACCGGCACCAGCCGCACCGGCGACATCGAACAAACCCTCCAGACCGGCGTCCACGGCCCCAAGGCCCTCCACATCGTGGTGGTGAAGGAGGGGTAGTCCTTCGGGGTCTCCGATGGCGACTGCGGTGCGTGACATGGGCCACGCACTGACCTAAAGGATGGAAAGAGATCGGATTCGCACGTTGTGGCGAACCACACCCTTGGTTTCGCACCAACGCGATCCGCTCCGAAACAGACGCTCCATATGGGCCGGACGCGCCTGATACAGCATCGAAACGGCCCAATGGGGAACACAGCCCATGTCCGATCTATCCAGTCTTCTCGCCGAAGTCGGCCGCACCGCGGCGCTGCCGTTCGAGCAGGCACAGACCTTGCCGTCCGGGGCCTATACCGACCCTGAATTCACGGCGCTCGAGGTCGAAAAACTGTTCCGCCACGACTGGGTCTGTGTCGGGCGCCTCGACGAGATTCCCGAGCCCGGCGACTACATCTCGCACCGCATTGCCGAGACGCCCGTGGTCGTGGTGCGCCAGGCCGATGGGTCGCTAAAGGCGCTGGTCAATGCCTGCCGCCACCGTGCCTCGGAACTGCTCCACGGCGTCGGCCATGTCGCCAAGATCGTCTGCCCCTATCACGCCTGGTCCTATGATCTCACCGGGTCGCTGAAGATGGCGCCCTTCATGGGCGACGCGTTCGACAAATCCGGCATCTGTTTGCCCGAACTGGCGTTCGATCTGTGGGAGGGCTGGATCTACGTCACGCTCGATTCCACCATTGCGCCGATCAGCGAACGTCTGGCGACCCTTTCGGCGCGGATTGCCGACTACCGCACCTCAGAGCAGGTCATGGTCTACCGCGCCGAGGAGGTCTGGGCCTGCAACTGGAAATCGCTCGCCGAGAACTTCACCGAGAGTTACCACCTGTTCTCCAGCCACAAGAACACACTGCAGCCCTTCACACCCACCCAGGGCGTGTGGTGCGAACCTGGCGACGACGGCTGGGATATCCACTGGATGGATACCAGCCGACTCCAGGATCCGGTCTGGCCCGATCTCACTGAGGCAACCCGCGCGACCTTCCCATTGATGCACGCCTTTCCAAGCCACGTCTTCTCGGCGTCCCTCAACCGGGGATTCTGGATGTCGCTGCAGCCCCAGGGACCCGACCACGTGCGTGTGCTCTGGGGTGTCACCATCGCGCGGCCCGCAATTCCACAGGATCCCGCCGCGCTGGCCGCGCTCAAGGCCGAGATCAAAGAGACCTTCGATGGGATCAATCAGGAAGACCGCACGATCGTCGAATCGATTTCCCGGTCGCTGAAAAGCGAACATATCCAACCAGGAAGGCTGGGCGAAAAGGAACGCACGATCTGGGAGTTCCAGCGCTTCCTTGCACGCGCGTTGGGTGCGCCCGCACCGGCTGCTGCCGTGGCCGCGGAATAGGCACTGGTTTGTCGCGCAGAAAGGACGAACTTTCCCAGGACGACGAACGATTGTGGTGGCGTGTCACCCAGTCGGTCAATCCCATGCCCGGTCGCGAGCGCCCGCCTGTGCCGCGCAAACGCGACGTGCTCGATGCCGAGGGCGATCGCGCCGATCTGCTTGCAGAACCCCGCCACACCAGACCGGCAGCCCCGGTGCAACCACGCCGCATCACGCCACAGAAAGAAGTCGTGCCCGGCGCGGTCGACGGCGTCGACAAACGCCAGGCCCAGCGTTTCCGGCGCGGCCAACTCACGATCGACGCGCGTTACGATCTCCACGGCATGCGCCAGCACCAGGCCCATACCGCGCTCAACGCCTTTCTGGCACGCGCCCATGAACGCGGCTGCCGCTGTGTCCTGGTGATTACCGGCAAGGGCCAGAAGGCGCCGCTGGAAGAACGCACCGGCGTGTTGCGCAGCCAACTTCCGCGCTGGCTGAACGAACCCAACAACCGCCACCGCGTCCTGGCCGTCACCCCGGCCCAGCCCCAGCACGGCGGCGACGGCGCCTTCTACATTTTGCTCAAACGGTCACGATGATCGACCGCTTGTTTTCCCTCCCCCCCTTGAGGGGGAGGGCCAGGGAGGGGGGGCCACGAAGCGGTTCCGTTTGCAATCCCCAACTGTGCGGCTACGCCGCATACCCCCCATCCTGACCTTCCCCCTCAAGGGGGGAAGGAATGCGTTAACCCACGGATCCAGCGTGACCCCATGGATGTCCTGATCGTCATTGCACCGGCGTTTGCCGTGATCCTGACCGGGTTCTTCGCCATGCGGTTTGCCATCGTGTCGCGCACAATCGCCGATCATCTCATCGCCTTTGCCTATTTCATCTGCGTGCCCTCGCTGATGTTCTCGATCGTCGCGCGCCATCCGCTCGAAGGTCTGCTGGGGCGTGACGGGCGCTCACGCACGGTTTCGGCGATGGCCGCAGTGATTGCCAACACTGGCTTTGTCTCGCTGCCCCTGCTTTATGCCGTGTTCGGCGCCCAAGGCGTGCCCCCGGCAGCGATCGCCAACGTCGTGATTGCCGCCCTGATGGTGCCGCTCTCGATCATGTTGCTTGAGGCAACAGGCGGTGCGGGTGGCGAGGCGGCAACGGCGGCGCGCCAGACCCTGCAGGTGCTCAAGAACCCGATGGTCTGGCCCGCGATCCTGGGGTTTGCCTTTGCCGGTCTCGCGATCCCGGTGCCCGATATCGTCGAATCCTGGCTCGATCTTCTGGGCCAGGGCCTGGCCCCCTGCGCCCTGTTTGCGATCGGCGCGTCGATCCGGGCCGAATCGATCCGCAGCGAAGCCCGCCGCATTCTCGCGATCTCCGTCTTCAAGCTCCTCGTGATGCCGGCCTTAATCCTGGCCGGGGGGCTGGCGATGGGACTTGATCCTTTCCTGCTCGCCGCTGCGGTCGTCTGCGCCGCCAGCCCGACCGCCAACACCGCCTATGTCCTTTCGGTCCAGTACCGCAGCCAGGAACAGTCGGTCGCGGCCGCGATCTCGGCGACAACCATGGCCTGTGTCATCACCCTGCCGCTCTGGATGCTTGTGCTCGCCGCCCTCTGGCCTGCACTCTTCGGGGCAACCTGAACCGATCCATCCGGAGACCCGCCATGCCGTCCCTTGAAGGTTCCTGCCATTGCGGCGGCGTCAGTTTCACGCTCGAGAGCGACGGGCGTTATCCCTATATGAAATGTTACTGCTCGATCTGCCGCAAGACCGCCGGCAGCACCGGTGCGGCAATCAACCTGGGCTGCGATGCCGCGACCCTCAAGGTCAGCGGCGAAGAGCATCTGAGCACCTATCGCGTCACGGTGAACGGCAAGCAGAATTCAGCCGAGCGGCGCTCCTGCAAACATTGCGGCGCGCATCTCTGGGCCTACGATCCGCAATGGCCGGAACTGGTCCACCCCTTCGCCGGGGTGATCGATTCGGAGCTGCCTGAAACCCCGCAGACCGTGCACATCATGCTCGACAGCACAGCGTCCTGGGTCGCCATTCCGCCGGCCG
>JABIUG010000481.1 GCA_018700655.1 Rhodospirillaceae bacterium
CGGAGCGTCCAGTTCAGAACGAGATGTCACGGGCACAGGTGCTGGCATCGATGGCCGATGTCGACGTCATCGTGGTCTATGAGGACGAAACACCGCTGGCGCTGATCGAAAGCCTGCGCCCGGATGTTTTGGTGAAAGGCGCCGACTACACGATCGACGAGGTGGTCGGTGCAAAAGAGGTGCAAGGGTACGGCGGCGAGGTAGTCCTGGCCGAACTTGCAGATGGCCACAGTACAACGGCGATGGTCGCGCGGATGGCGACGTGACCGCAGAGTAGCCGCTATGTCGTCCGGGCCGAAAGGCCCGGAAAGTCAGGCCAACGCGAGGTCGCCCGCGGTGCGGGCCATCTCTTCCTTGACCTTGAGTTTCTCACGTTTGAGTTCAGTCAGGTGTGTCTGGTCAGGCAAAGGTCGATGCGACTCGGAGTCGATTTCCTGTTCAAGTGCGGCATGCCGCGTTTCAAGCTCAGTCAAATCAACAGTTTCGCTCATTGACGCCTCCGGATTATGGTCCAACCACGAGCCTGGCGACCCCGGGACTTCCGTCTGCTTGACACCGGCGAACGCCCGGCTCGGTCGAAATATTATAGGGAGGTGAAACGCTGATGGCGAATCCTGAACGCCTGATTGTGGGGATCAGTGGCGCATCCGGCGTGATCCTGGGTGTCCGTCTTTTGCAGGCGCTGGCCGAGACCCCGATCGAGGCCCACCTGGTCATGACCAAAACTGCCGAAGTGACCTTGGCCTATGAAACCGAAATCAAGCCCGAAGCCGTGCGAAAGCTGGCCGACAAGGTTTATCCCGTCGCCGATCTGGGCGCGGCAATCTCCAGCGGTTCGTTTCAGACCAGGGGGATGATCATCGCGCCCTGCTCGGTGCGCACGCTTTCGGAGATCGCGACAGGTGTGACCTCGAACCTGTTGACCCGTGCGGCCGATGTCGTGCTCAAGGAACGCCGAAGGCTGGTTCTGGGTCTGCGCGAGACGCCGCTTCACACCGGCCATTTGCGCAGCATGGTCGCGGTTTCGGAGATTGGCGCGATCGTCGCTCCGCCCCTGCCCGCATTTTATGCCAAACCCCAATCAATCGAAGAGATGGTTGATCAGACCGTGGGGCGCTGGCTCGATTTGTTCCAGATAGAGACGAGCCTTGTCCGGAGATGGGACAGCTTGCGCCAAAACCGGAAAAAAGGTGACGGCACCGTTACGATATGACCGTTACGATATGACTGTCATCGCCTGATCAACGTCAGCGGCTGAGGATTCGGGGCAGGCCGCCACAATCAGGGCGCGAATGGCCTTGATATTCTCACCGTCAAGTGGTTCGTCGCTCAAAGCCATCACGGCACCAAGATTGGTCGCCACCACGACAGGATCGGGCTCAACGCTTTCACGACCGGCAGTATCGGTGTTGGCCGCCTCGATCACGGCCTGCTCGATCCGTTCGGCCTCGATCTCAAGCTTCAGCACGGCCTTGCGCATCGTGTCGGCCTCATCTTTGGAAACACGCGAGACGCCATTGCCTAAGGCGACACGAACCGCCCGAAGCGGTTCGATCGCCGTGTCGCGCCAGGCGCCGACCCTGGAACCCAGGAACGAGACATGCATCTTGTCAAAGGCCGGCATGCCAAGGCTCGCCGTCCACATGGCATAGAGCAGCAGGTTAACATCGGCCCCGCGCTCGTCCTGCAGGTGAATGACGGACGATTGCACGCCCTCACGGCCATAGACGCCCAGGGTGAAGGTCCAGAATTCGCTCATCTTCGGTTACTCCAGCTGCGGAAACCCGCAGGTTTGCTCGGCAAACCATACAGGCTGGTGGTTCTGTGTCTGCGGGAGTATCGGGCGCACGAGGCGCCGACGCAACCGACGCCAGGGAAGGCTCAGGCTGCTGCGCCCTGCCGCTTCTGGACATACATGGCCTTGTCGGCCTTGGCCAGTGCACTGGTGGCATCATCGCCGTCGGCAAAGGCATGAACGCCGAACGAGACCGATACAAAGATGTTTTGACCATCGACCATCAGTGGCCGACCTTCTGCCGCGATCGGCGTACTGCCGATCTCGTCAACGACGCGCTGCGACTTGAGCACGGAGCCCTCCGCATCGGAGTTCGGCATGATCAGGCCAAACTCATCACCGCCAAGGCGGCCGATCAGATCAGAATTTCGAACCCGCTTGAGCAAGGTGTTGGCAACATGCAGGAGAGCGGCATCACCCAGCGCATGGCCATAGCGGTCGTTGATGTGTTTCATCTTGTTGTGATCGAAATAAACCACAGCACTGGGCACGTTGTGTCGGGTGCTGTAGGCGATGGCACGGGAAAGCTCGCGCATGAAGGCGCGTCGATTTACAACCGGAGAGAGAGCGTCTTGATCCGCCAACCGCTCAAGATATTCGATCCTGGAGCGCGTCTCACCCAGTTCCATACGCAGCCGTTCAAGTTCATCAAGCAATTTAATCATCGCGGACCGAACATGAGACGGCATATCACCTGGCGGCACCCCCACGGCCTGCGACACCGCATCCGGCAGGTCGCACGGGACCTCGACTAACGCCTCCTGGGCATCATCCAGTTGCGCGCTTTGATAATCCTGTTCCGTCACATTCGGCTCTTTCCGCATAGCCATTGACATCACCCAAGGTGCTGCAATCCGAAGAATTGCAGGCAGCGAATTTATGTGAGGCACGCAATTGACATGCCACAAACCGCCGTGAACCGGGGTAATTCAAGGCGCTTGTGCAAGAGTCGTCATGCCATCAAGATAGCCGCCTTTTTTCGCGACGGAGAACACGATGCCCCAACCTGCAATCGGCATCATCATGGGAAGCCAGTCCGACTGGGAAACGATGCGTCATGCCGCCGAAACGCTGGCTGCGCTCAACGTTGCCCACGAGGTCAAGATCGTGTCTGCGCATCGCACACCCGACAGGATGTTTGCCTACGCCGAAACCGCGCGCGGGCGTGGCCTGAAGGCGATCATCGCCGGGGCCGGCGGATCAGCGCACCTTCCAGGCATGACCGCTGCCAAAACCCCCGTTCCGGTCCTTGGCGTGCCGATTGAGAGCAAGGCGTTGAGCGGCATGGACAGCCTGTTGTCGATCGTCCAGATGCCTGCAGGGATTCCGGTCGGGACGCTGGCGATCGGACGCGCTGGTGCGGTCAATGCGGCACTGTTGGCCGCTGCCATTGTCGCCAACGATGACGACGTGGTTGCCAGGGCGCTTGATGACTATCGCGCCAACCAGACGGCATCGATTGCAGACAGCCCCAGCGACGACACCTGAGCCGATGACAGACAGGTTCAAAGTCGTCCCGCCGGGCGGCACGATCGGTATCGTCGGTGGTGGTCAGCTTGGCCGCATGGCAGCGCTCTGTGCTGCCGCGATGGGATACCGCTGCCACATCTTCTGCCCCG
>JABIUG010000482.1 GCA_018700655.1 Rhodospirillaceae bacterium
AAAAGCGCGCTGCTGCCTCGACCAGCGTTGAGGGCGGCAAGCTCGCGCCCATGAGCGCAGACGATCAGGCCTTCATCCATGATGCCGTGATCGAGATTCTGGAAACCGTCGGCATGTCGGAAGCTCCGGCCGTCGTCGTGACGCGGGTTACCAAAGCGGGTGGTGTACTCGATGACGGCGAGCGGCTGCTGTTCCCGCGTGCACTCGTCGAGCAGGTGCTTGATGGCCTGCCACGCAGCCTGACCCTGTGCGGACAGACACCCGACCATGATCTCGACCTCTCAGGGGCGAACGTGCATGTCGGGACCGGCGGAGCGGCGCCGTTCATCATTGATCTGGAAACCAGCGCCTATCGTCCGTCCAACCTGCGCGATCTCTACGACGCGGCACGGCTGACCGACACGCTGGACCACGTCCAGTTTTTCAGCAGGCCCCTGGTCGCGCGCGATATCGCGGAGGTCGCGGCGATGGACGTCAACACGGCCTATGCCTGTCTTGCCGGTACGACCAAACATGTTCTGACCAGCGTGACCGAGGCGGCGACGGTCGCGAAGGTGGCTGATATGGGCGCTGTCATTGCGGGCTCGGCCGAGGCCTTTCGGGAGCGGCCGTTCCTGTCGCTCAATTCCAACCATGTCGTGCCGCCACTGCGCTTTGATGCAGAGACCTGCGCGGTCCAGGCCGCAGCCGTGCGTGCGGGTATCCCGGTCCACGTCAACACCTTCAGCCAGTTGGGCGCATCGAGCCCGGTCACAATCGCAGGCTGCCTGGCCCAGACCATGGCCGAGACCCTGGCAGGCATGATCAATCTCTGGCTGGTCGACCCCGGCGCCAAGCTGATCTTCGGGCCGCGCCCGATGGTGACGGATCTGCGGACCGGTGCAATGGCCGGAGGCAGTGGTGAACAGGCGCTGCTCTCTGCCGCCGCGACCCAGATGGCGCGGTTCTATGGCCTGCCTAATTCGATCATCGCCGGGGCTGCCGATAGCAAAATCCCCGATGCCCAGGCGGGCTATGAACGCTGCCTTGCAGTGACCCTTGCCGCCCAGGCGGGATGTAACCTGGTGACCCAGGCCTGCGGCATGCATGCCGGGCTGATGGCGGTGTCGTTTGAAAGTTATGTCATCGACAACGACATGCTGGGATCGATCCTGCGCTCGCTCAGTGCGATCGAGGTCAGCGCCGAGACGATCTCGCCGGCGCGGATCGGCCAGGCCGTGCGCGGTGAAGGCCACTTCCTGGGCGAGGCTGACACCTATGCCCGCATGGAAACAGATTTCCTGTATCCCACAATCGCCGACCGGCGCACGCCCGATGAGTGGCAGGCCGATGGCGCACGCGATATTCGATCCGTTGCCCATGACCGTGTGTGTGACATTCTCGCCAACCACTATCCCAGCCATCTGGCCGGCGCAGTCGACGAAAGCCTTCGGGCAAGGTTCGACATACGCCTGCCACCAACACAGATGCGGCCATTATGAAACTGGCCAGTTTCAACGATGAAGACGGAATCGGCTTTGGTGTTGTCGAAGGCGATGGGCTGTTTGTCGTCAGCAAGGGTTTCCGCGCGCGCCATGGTTCGATCCGCGCCGCCATCGCCGCGGAGGCGCTGGACCAACTGGCCGCAGATGCCTTGGGTTCAGGGAGTCGTCTCGCGCTCGCCGACGTGGTGTTGCTGCCGCCGATCCACGATGCCACGCGCATCATCTGCATCGGCATGAATTACCCCAAGAAGTATCCGCTCGATGCCGAGGCGCCGGCGCGCCCGGACCGGATGAACATGTTTGCCAAGGTTCCAGGCACGCTGGTCGGTCATGGTCAGGCCCTGGAAGTTCCGCTGGGCGAGGCTGCCGAAACCTTTGACTATGAAGGCGAGATCGCCGTGGTGATCGGCAAACCTGCCCGTCACATCACGCAGGCCGAGGCCTGGGATCACGTCGCGGGCTACACCATCGTCAACGATGGTTCGGTCCGTGCATGGCAGCAGCACAGCGTGCATGCCGGCAAGAACTTCGCCAATTCGGGCGCTTGCGGACCATGGATGGTGACGGCGGACGCGATCGCGGATCCCGATGCGCTGGAACTCACCGCCCGGCTCAACGGCAGTGTTGTGCAGAACACCACAGCGGACCGGATGTTTTTCGCGATCCCTGAGGTCATCGCCTACCTCTCCCACACCCTGACGCTGCTGCCCGGCGACATCATCTCGACCGGCTCGCCCGAGGGTGCGGGCATGAGCCAGGACCCACCGCGTTACCTGCGCGCCGGTGATCGGCTGGAGATTGAGGTGTCGGGCATCGGCTGCCTCGCCAACCGGGTCGGCTAGTACGGATTTGCACGAGCCTGATCCCCAGCGAAGGCTGGGGCCCATACGCACCAGGGGCGATGGGTCGGCGCGCCCACACTACATCTGAGTCTATGGACCCCAGCCTTCGCTGGGGATCCCAAAATAGAGGGCCTGAACCTACGACCGGCGTTAGCCTGTCTGTTCCGTCGCTGTGCTGGCGGTCTGCTGGAAGAGCATCTTGCGTTCTTCTTCGGTGGGTTCTTCGGAACGGCGGTGTTCCTTGCCCAGGTCGACGCCGCGCTGCACGGCCGGGCGTTCCTTTACGGCCTTTCGCCAGCGGCTGACATTGGGGAACGCATCCAGGCTGGAGCTCAACGGTTTGGCGATCAGGACCCAGGGCCAGCAGATCATGTCGGCGATCGAATAATCCTCGCCCACAATCCAGTCGCGTCCTTCAAGGCGGCGCTCCAGGACACCCAGGCAACGGTCATATTCGTTACGGTAACGCTCCAGCGCGTAGGGGTTCTGGTCGGGCGCATAGTTCACGAAATGGGAAAGCTGACCGGCCATCGGCCCCTGGTTTCCGGTCTGCCAGAAAAGCCATTCCAGGGTCTCTTTCTCCAGCAGCGGATCGGATGCCATGAAACGCCCGGTCTTGCGCGCGAGGTAAAACATGATCGCGCCGGATTCGAAAACCGTGACAGGCTTGCCCGGGACATCATGGTCGACAATCGCGGGCATCCGGTGGTTCGGGCTGATCGCCAGAAACTCCGGCTTGAACTGATCACCCTTGCTGATGTTGACCGGGATCATGGTGTAGGGGTCGCCCAACTCCTCGAGCAGGATCGCGACTTTCCAGCCGTTGGGTGTCGGCCAGTAGTAGAAATCGATCATTCTGCAGCCTGCCTGGTTTCGGTTCCGAACACACCGGCAGCGCGCAGCGCGGTGATTTCCTCGCCGCTGAATCCGGCTTCGGTCAGCACCTCGCCGGTGTGCTGGCCCAGCGTGGCGCCCTGCTGGCGCAGCTCGAAATCGGTCTTGGAGAAGCGAGCTGCCGGGCGCGCCTGGCGCAGCTTGCCGACCACGGGATGGTCATGCTCGATGACGATGCCGTTGGCCTCGATCTGGGGATGTTCGATCATGCCGAAACGGTTCAGCACCGGCGCGCTGGGCACCCCTTCGGCCTCCAGGCGTTCGAGCCATTCGGCACTGGTGCGTGTGCGCAGGACTTCCTGGGTCAGGTCGAGCCGGTCGTTGATGTTGCGATGGCGTCCGGCAACCGTCTTGAAGCGTTCGTCCTCGAGCCATTCGGGCGTTTCGAGCGCCCTGGTCAGAGCGAGCCATTCCTTGTCCTGCTGCACGGCAACGGAAATATAGCCGTCGCTGGTTTCATAGATCAGGTCGCGAAAACTCTGGGCGTTCTGTTGTTCGATGCCGTGGTCGACCATGGTCTGGCTTTCCATGTCCGAACCCCAGAGGAAGGCGATAATGCTGTCGAGCATGGAGAGCTGGATCGCCTGGCCTTCGCCGGTTTTCTCGCGGGCATAAAGTGCCGCAGTGATCGCCTGGGCCGCCACGATGCCGGTCAGTTTGTCGGGCAGAATGGTGCGTACCAGGCGCGGGCGCTCCTCGTCAGACCCGGCCTGTACGGTCGCCAGGCCCGATAGCGCCTGGATCAGCGGGTCATAGACCGGCTTGGCGACATAGGGGCCGGTGAAACCGAAACCGGCGATCGAGACATGGATGATGTCGGGCGCGTGCTCGCGCACCGCTGCCTCACCGACACCGATGCGTTCGGCCACACCAGGCCGGAAGTTCTGCACCAGAACGTCGGCATTCCTGATCAGACGCAAAAGGGCGGGCAGGCCTTCCGGGTTCTTCAGATCGATCGTGATCGAACGTTTGTTGCGGTTGTTGTTGAGAAACGATGCCGCCAGCCCGGTGCCGTGACGCGAGACCGAACGGGTGTGATCGCCCCCGCCGACCGGGTTCTCGACCTTGATCACATCGGCGCCCTGATCGGCCAGCATCAGCGTCGTCGACGGGCCCGATATCATGCTGGTGAGATCAATGATGCGAACACCGTGAAGGGGACCTGGCATGGAAACTCCTGAAGCGATGGCTGTGGCCGCCTTTCTGATTAGGGGCCGCGCCGCTGCAGTTCAAGGCTCCCGCGCCCTGATGACTACCAGTTGTAGCGCAGGCCGGCGCCGACAAACGGTGCCTCGTCATAATCCGAGGCGTAGACCGTGGTGCCGCTGGCGTTTTCCAGCGTGAGTTCGCCGCCCAACTTGTAACCGCCGAAAGCAAAGACCTCGAAGGCGCGCGGATTGCCGTAGGTGACTGAAGCAAAGACCGGAAAGGCCTCCTCCTGGCCGACTCCGCCCGGCGCCGCACCGCTGTCATCGAGACGGAAGCGGAAACTTTCGTAACCGGCGCCCAGAGCCAGGGCCCAGGCATCGTCGGCCTGCCAGCGAAGCGTCGCCTGGGGCCCATCGACGACGCGGCTGGCGCCACGGGTCGAAAGGGTCAGGCTCTGCGTCATCTGCCAGTCGATCATCAGTAACGGGAAGAAACTGACGTCGTCCTCGATTTCGCTCGATACCCCAAGACCGGCACCCAGCTTGAGGTCCCCGGACACCTTGTAACTCGCCCCGGCAATCAACGTGCCTGTCACGCCATCATCGAAATCAGCGCCTTCCTCGACGTTGCTGGCGACGCTGGCGACCACCAGAACATCCCAGTTTTCAGTCGGGCCCCAGCGATAGGGAACGGCAAAGGCGAACTCTTCAACATCGTCCCAGGGGTGCAAGGCCCCGATCGCGGGGACATTGTCGAAGCCATAGCTGTTGTAGTCATAACGCAATCCAAAACCGATGCTGTCGCGACGGCTGGAAGCATAGTTCAACCCACCCTGGACCTGGGCGCGGGTGACGTCGAACGCGCCGCCCGAATCGATATCTGCCTCGAACTCGTGATTGATTCGGGCCTCGGCGAACGGCACCCATTGCGAAGGCATCGCTTCCTGTGCGTTGGCGCCAAGCGACAAACAGGGCATCGCCAGGCCAGCGGCCAGGACGGGGAGTGACATTTTCAAGGCAAGGTTCCTTTCCTTGCGGCCTTGCACGGCCGGTCGGGCTTCATTCGGTCACAATCGGGAAACCGATGACTGTGGGGCGCAGAGTTCTACTCGGCTGCGCTGGGTTGCGCCAGCGCGTCGGGGTCTTTGTCCGGTTTCTTCTTGCCGGTCTTGAACACGTAGAGCACGGGAATCAGGGTGAGCATCAGGATGAGTGTCGTCAGGAAGGCGTTGTTGTAGGCGATCATGGTTGCCTGGACGCCTATTTCGGCTTCGATCGCGGCCAAACTGGCGGGATCGCGTGCCGAGAAGACGCGTTCCATCGCGTCGTAGCGGAAGAGTTCGTTGAAGGGGTGAATGTTTTCGGTCAGCGCGGCGTGGTTGATCTGCGTGTCGCGCAGATGCCGGCCGACAATCGCGGCGACACCTAACGAACTGCCGAGTTCAAAGAACAGATAGAACAGCGAATAGCCCTGATCCTGGGTCTTGCCGCTGAGATGGCTGAGGGCCAGCGTGCTGATCGGAACCCAGATGAAGGCGCCGCCGAAACCCTGGACGAAGCCGGTCCAGGCGACATCGTTGAAGCGAACCTCCACCGTCCATTGCGCCATGAACCAGGCCGGTACCGCCATGAACGCAACGCCTACGACGATCAGGGTCTTGGGTGTGAAACGTTCGGCGATCTGGCCAACGAAGATCAGCCCGAGCAAAACGCCGGCGCCGCGAAACATCATCATGCGCCCGGTCTCGTCCGGCGGGTAACCGGCGATCTGCTGAAGCATCAGGGGCAGCAGGAAGTTGGGCAGCACGATGATCGAGCCAATGATGCCGACAAACAGCATGCCCATCACGAAGTTGCGGTCGATGAAGAGGGAGCGGGCAACAAACGGGTTCTTGGCAAAGATCGTGTGCACGAGGAAGAGATAAATGAAAAGGATCGCGGCAGAGAGTTCCAGGATGACTTCGATGGAGTCGAACCAGTCCTCGCGTTCGCCCCGGGCCAGGGCGAGCTGCAGCAGCCCGGCACCCAGAACCAGAGTGGTGAAACCGAACAAGTCGAACTTCGCCGATTTGTCGGATGGAGTATTGGGTACAAAGAACCAGGTGCCGATGAAGGCGATGATGCCGATGGGAATCGTGACGTAGAACACCCAGGGCCAGCTGTAGTCCTGGAGCAGGAAACCGCCGCCGACCGGCCCTGCCACCGAACCCAGCATGACGCCGATGCCCCAGATCGAGGTTGCCTTGCCGTGAAGGTGTCTGGGGAAGGCATCGACCACGATGGTCTGGCCAAGTGGGATCAGTGGCGCGCCGACCAGCCCCTGTGTGAAGCGCCAGAACGTGATTTCGATCAAGCTGTCGGACATGCCGCAGCCGACCAGCGTGATGGTGTAACCCGCCGTTGCGAAGAGGAAGAGGTTCTTGCGCCCGAAGCGGTTCGAAAACCAGCCGGCGCTGGCCGTCGCCGTCGCGCTGCCCAGCATGAAGGCGATCAGCACCCAGGCGATCTGGTCGGATGTTGTCGAGAACGTTCCCTGCATGTGGGGCAGGGCGATCGAGACGATCGTCCAGGTGAAGTCGTAGGCCATCGTCGCCAGGGTGGCGAACCCGACAAGCAGGACAAAGCGAAGGCCTCGTGGCCTTGAGGCGTCAGACACGGCCACTTCGGGCCCGCCGCTCATTGACCGGGCAGCACATCCGCCAGAACGCCGTCGACGAGGCCATCGAAGGTACGCTCCTGGCCGGTGTCGATCGAGACCGTGACGGTCATGCCCGAGCGCAGGGCCGAAGTATCGCCTTCGCCCTGGAGGCGCAGGCGCACCGGCACACGCTGCACCACCTTGACCCAGTTGCCGGTCGAGTTCTGGGGCGGCAGCAAGGCAAATTCGGCGCCGGTTGCGGGGCTGATGGAATCGACCACCGCAGGCCAGACAACATCGGGATAGGCATCAACCACAACCGTGGCCTTCTGTCCGACAAGGATGTGGGTGAGATCGACTTCCTTGAGGTTGACCTCGATCCAGGGATCGCTGGTCGCGACCAGGGCAAAGACAGGATCGCCGGCTTCGATGTATTCGCCGACCTCCAGCAGGACCTGTGAAAGTGTGCCGTCCATCGGTGCGGTCACCAGGGTGCGTGAGAGATCGAGCGCGGCATCGCGGCGCATCGCCTCGGCGACCCGGTACATCGGCTGATTCTCGATCGGCGATTCAAGCGAGCCGCCGAGGTCCGCCAGGACCACGGCATTCTGTTCGCGCAGCACGGCAAAGTCGCGCTGGGCTGCGGCGACCTCATGTTCTGCCGCGTCCATCTTCGATTGGGTTCCGGCGCCCTGGGCGACCAGCTCCTGCTGGCGCTCAAACTCGCCGATGAAATAACGGATGTCTTCTTCGGCGGCGCGAATCTCAGCCTCGCCCTGGCGGTAGAGCGCACGCAGGGCCGCAACTTCCTGTCTGACCATGGCCATCTCGGCCTCGGCCATGGCAATCGCGATGCCAAAAGGTTCCGGGTCGATCTCGAACAACAGTTGTGCGACCTGAACGGTGTCATAGTCATTGACGAAGACACGAACGACACGACCATCGACTTCCGAGCCGATGTTGACGATATCGGTTTTGACATAGGCATTTTCGGCGGTGACATATTGTCCACCGGCCAGATAAGCCTCCACCGCGATCCATAGTGCAATGACGGGAACGACCACCATCAGCACGACGCGAATGAGGATGCGTCTGATACGCTTCATGCGCTTCGCCAGCCTCCATCAGACCACGGTGTGCAGCCTGCCTTAGCCCATTAGCCCCAATTTACGGGCATGGCAATTGCCATGACAAGGACGTCATTTGATCGTGCCGAGCGTTTGCGGTTCCGCGTCGACAAAGGACAATACTTGCCGACCGCCATGTTTGATCCACTCGCGTCCGCGGCGTTGCCCTGCCACATCGGCTTTTGATTGTGGAAAGGGCCATGCCAAAAATCGATTTTCTGATCGCCGGCGCCCAGAAGGGCGGTACGCACGCGCTTGATGCGGTCTTGCGCGCACACCCCGATGTGGGAATGTGCCGCGTCAAGGAACCCCATTTCTTCGACACGGAAGAGAACTTCGTCGGCACGCCAGATTATGACCTCTACCACCGGCGTTTCGACATGGCGTCGGTGGCTCTGGTCCGGGGCGAGGCGACGCCCGACTATCTCTACTGGCCCGCAAGTATGGCGCGGATACGCACATACAACCCGGGGATGAAGCTCATCATTATGCTGCGTCATCCGGTCGACAGGTCCTATTAGCAATGGATGATGGCGACGTCGCGCGGCAGTGAGACGTTATCCTTTGCCGAAGTTGTTGATCGCGATATCGCGCAAATGGAAGCGGGCAAGCCCTATCAGCGTGCACAAAAAGCCTATGTTGCGCGCGGCCTCTACGGCGCGCAGATCCAGCGCTTGCTCAAGGAATTTCCGAGCGTTCAGATCAGGTTCATAAAATCCGAGGCGTTCCGGCGCGATGCCAAACCCTATCTTGTCGATTTGTGTGAGTTCCTTGGTATCCGTGCGGCCCTGCCCGAGGAACAGCCGCGTGGGTTTGCGAGCAAATACAGTGAACCCATGGACCCGGCGACGCGGGAACGCCTGCTTGCGTTCTATGCCGGGGAAACGGCGAGCGTTGAAACTCTCTTCGGCTGGGAATGCTCGGACTGGCGTGTTTGAAGCTGACCTAACTTTTCGAAGCTCTGTTCTCGGCCATCAGGCAGAGGACTTCGAACATCAGGTGGGCGGCGTTGAGTGCCGTGTAGCCTGTAGGGTCGAGTGGTGGTGAGACTTCGTTGACATCGCCGCCGACGATGTCGAGGCCGCGCAGGCCACGGAGCATGACCTGGGTGTCTCTCATATCGTAGCCGCCGGGTTCGGGTGACCCCGTGCCCGGCATGTCCTTGGGATCAAGGCCGTCGACGTCGATCGTGACGTAGGTCGGGCCGGTGCCGACAACCTCGCGCACCTTCTCGATCACCGCCTTGGGGCCCATCTCGAAATACATATCGATGTCGATCAGCGTGATGCCGACCTCGTGTGCCCAGTCCATTGCGGCATCGGTCGGGCGTGTCGTGCCGCGGATGCCGATGATGATGTGACGCCTGGGGTCGACCAGTCCTTCCTCGATCGCACGCCTGAACGGTGTCGCGTGGTTGAGCTTGGTCCCGAAGATTGCGTCATGGGTATCGGGGTGAGCATCGAAATGCACCAGGCCAACCGGGTTCTTGCGATCGACCGTACCGCGCAACACGGGCAAGGTGATCAGGTGATCGCCGCCGGCGACCAGCGGCCAGGCACCAGCCTTGGCCACCGTAGCGCAGAACGCAGTCATCCTGTCGACACTGGCTTCGTGGTCGAAGCTGTTGACCGGCGCATCACCGATATCGGCAATGCGGCAGATCTCGAACGGTGACTGTCTGGTCGACTGGTTGGTGCCACGCATGTTGAACGACATCTGGCGCATCTGGCCTGGTCCGTAACGGGCGCCATCGCGTGCGATCGTGCCGCCGTCGAAGGGCAGGCCTAGCAGGGCGATGTCGAGGCCGTCAGGCGAGTCCTGCCGTGCGGCACGCAACAGAGTGTCGGGCATGACAAAGGGCGCGGCGCCGGCAGCCATTTTCAGCGGTTCATTGGTCACCTTCAGGTCTCCTCGAATTTCGATCGTGGCATTCTCTTCAGGACACAAGAGCAGGTCATCACGACTTTGTCGCCGGCCACAAGCCTTCCCTGAACGAAAACCATGCTGCGGCCGCGCTTGATGACTTCGCCATGGCATTCCAGCCAGTCGCCTTCATGGGCCGATGACACGAACTCGCAGTTCAGCGTGACGGTTGGGGTTTCAACGTGGTCGACCTCTCCGGCGCGGCCGTCGACGGCCACATAAATGTCGCGCTTAACCCCACCGGTGATAGCGAATCGGATGGACTGACC
>JABIUG010000483.1 GCA_018700655.1 Rhodospirillaceae bacterium
CGATAGATACCCAGATGCTCGGCGCCGATCCGCAGGTAGAACGCCAGGATCTTCTCTTCGCTGGCGCGGTCCATCGCCATGGTGACGACCGCCAGGTCCTCGCCTGCATAGGCACCAGCTAACCGGTCCAGCGACGGCATCTCGGCAACACAGGGCGGGCACCAAGTCGCCCAGAAGTTCAGAACAACGGCCTGGCCGCGAAAAACTTCGAGCGATTGAAGCGCTTCACCTTCAACAAAGTAACTGGTCTCGGGAACGGCACGCGGTGGATCAAGCCAGGCAAGATTGACCGGATGCCCGGCATCCTGAGCAAATGACGGTGTGGCGGGTACAAACCCCGCCAGCGACAGGAACAGGGCTGCGAACAGAAACCTCATGGCGTCAGCTCCGCAATCTTCGGCGAAAAAGTATCACGCCAGTTTTCGATGGTGAGCGGTCCAATGTGTTTGTAGGCAACCGTTCCGTCCGGGCCGACCAGAAAGGTCTCAGGCACGCCATAGACGCCCCAATCGATCCCTGCACGACCATTGGTGTCAGCAGCGGTTGCGGCATAGGGATTGCCATAGCGGTCGAGCCAGGCGGCCGAATCAACGGGGTCGTCCTTGTAGGCAAGCCCGAACACCGCGACATCGCCGCTTCCTGCAATCTCCATCAGCAGCGGATGCTCGTAACGGCAGCTGGTACACCAGGAAGCAAATACGTTCACGATCGTGACCTGGCCAAGGAAATCTTCATTTGTGAAAGCCGGACCATGGCCATCGACCGCCGGCAAGGCCGTCACAGGCGCCGGGTTGCCGATCAGGGCGGACGGCAGGAGACTGGGGTCGCGACTGAGCCCCAGCCCAAGAGCCAGAGCCAGACCGAAAAACAGCACCACCGGGACAAGATAGAGCCAGCGCCTCTGACGGCCCTGTCCTTCGGTCTGCGGATCGGCGCCAATTGCGGGCGTATCGCTCATCAGGCCTCACTGTAAATTCCGGCCTAACGTGACCTCAGGTCGCGGCGAATGCAAGGCGACGACGCATCCTTGACGTGATCTTGAAAGGTGTCAGGTGCCCGGCGCAGCGCCGTGATTGAGCGTGCCGGCAAATTGAGCGTGCCGGCAAATCGAGCGATCCGCCGTGAAGCCTCGCTCAACTCTTCATCCGAAGCAGTCAGCGAAAGACGGACAAAGCCGGATCCATTGCTGCCGAACCCTTCACCCGGCAGCAGGGACACGCCCGCCTCATCCAACAGACGCGACGAAAATTCCTGCGATGTCAGTCCGCTGGGGCGCACATCAATCATCATGAAGCAGGAGCCTTCTGGCTTGATGACGCGGACCCGCTCGCAAGCAGCGAGAGCTTCACAGACCAGATTGCGCCGTGCTTCATAGCGCGCGCGCATCTCCTCGACCTCGGGGAAATTCTCCGTGAAGGCGACCGCCACCGAAGACTGGATAAAGGTTGGCGGCCCATAATGAAGCGCCAGGCCGAGGTAGTACATGTGGCGCGTGAATGCTGCTGGCCCAACGGTCCATCCAACACGCCAGCCGGTCATCGCGTGAGACTTCGAGAGACTATCGACCACGATGGTGCGTTCCGCCATTCCGGGCAGGCTCGCCGGAGAAACATGCTCGCGGCCGTCAAACAGCGTGCGGCTGTATACCTCATCGGAAATCAGCCAGAGATCATGGCGTTTGCAAACCTCGCCCAGCGCCATGAGATCATCACGGCCATAAGCGGCACCGGTCGGATTGTGCGGTGTGTTGATCATGACCGCACGGGTTCTCGGTGTCACTGCAGCTTCGATGTCACCGGCATCGAGGTGGAAGTCACGTTCAGGACGCAGCGGGACATCGACCAGGGTTGCACCGCAGGCCTGCACCACAGAATCATAGGTGACGTAGACCGGCTGGGGCACAATGATCTCATCGCCATACTGGGCGACACACATCGCCGCACCATAGAGCCCACCCTGGGCGCCCAACGTGACGGAGATGTTTTCCGCACCGACATCATGGCTTGTCTGGCGTTTGTGATAGGCAGCGATTGCAGCCTTCAACTCGGGCCCGCCATCGATCGAGCCGTAATGGGTATCACCGCTGCTGACGCGCTCGACCATCGCCTTGGTAATCGCCTCGGGCGTCTCGAAGTCGGGGTCGCCGATACTGAGGATGACAACATCGCGGCCTTCGCGCCGGTGTTGCATGGCGCGGCCATGAACTTCCCAGGCGCGAGCGCCTTCATTGGCAAGACGGTCGACAATCGCTGCGTAGCGCATGGGGCGTCCCTTAGGTCAAAGAAAAGCGCGCGGTGTCAATGACACCGCGCGCGTATTCGAAAGAACGAAATCAGGCCGTTAGCAGGAGAGCAAAATCTTGCTCCCAGGTAAGCCAGACCTTTTCATGCGACTCAGAGGTAATCGCCTGCATCTGCCGTTCGGCATTCTGCGCCGCGACAGCGATCGGAGCGTCGCGCCCTTCGACCTGAACGTAATAATGGCTGCGATCGCCGAGGTATGCGGCGGCCTGAATAACCCCTTCAACGACATTGCGGTCGGCGTTTGGTTGCTGGAACGAGAGATTGAACTTCTCGGGCCTGATCGCGACCGTGATATCGCCGGAGGTCGGCGCCGCTGCACCACCTGCCGTGGAATGCACGGTTCCCAGCCCGGCCGCAGTGACCACCGTGCTGTCACCCTCCTTGCCCTTGATTGAGCCGTCGAAGAAGTTGATCGTTCCGATGAAATCGGCGACCTCTTTGATCTGGGGCACTTCGTAAAGGCTGGTCGGCGTATCGATCTGGAGAACCTTGCCCAGCGACATGACCGCGATGCGGTCAGACATGGTCATGGCTTCTTCCTGATCATGGGTCACGAACACAAAGGTAATGCCGACGTCACGTTGCAACGCACGCAGCTCGAGCTGCATCTGCTCACGCAGCTTCTTGTCGAGTGCGCCCAGGGGTTCGTCGAGCAGCAACACCTTGGGCTGCTTGATCAGAGCACGCGCGAGTGCAATTCGCTGACGCTGTCCACCCGAGAGCTGATGGGCGCCACGAGCGCCGTATCCGGGAAGCTTGATCAGCTCCAGCATTTCGTCGACCTTGCGATCGACCTCCGCCTTGCTCAGGCCCGACTTGCGCATGCCATAGGCAATGTTCTTGTGAACATTGAGATGCGGGAAAATGGCGTAGTTCTGGAACACCATGTTGACCGGACGCTGATGCGGCGGAACGCCGGCCTGAGGCTGACCATCAATATAGATGTTGCCAATGGTCGGCTGCTCGAAACCCGCAAGCATGCGAAGCAGCGTTGTTTTACCGCAACCTGACGCACCCAACAACGAGAAGAACTCTGCTTCCGCGATGTCGAACGAGATGTCGTCCACAGCCTTGACACTGCCGAAATGCTTCGACGTGTTTTTGATAGCAATATAATCGTCACGCAACATGAGCGCCCATGTCCATTGTTGTTAACGGGTTGAGGAGAAAATACGCATTATTCAACACCCTGAAGCCAACTCCTCAGATGGCTGCGCCGCCCTGAGGTCCTACGCCACGACGGCGCATGACTTCAGAGAAGGTAACGATGAAGAACGAGAAGACCAGCACACAAGCACCCAGCGAAAGCACCATCGGCAGACGGTTGGGGAAGCGCAGCTGGCTCCAGATGTAGATTGGCAGCGTGACCTCGTTACCGGCCAGGAAGAAGGCCAGAATGAACTCGTCGAACGAGATCGTGAAGGTCAGGAGAACACTGGCAAGAATACCGGGCCAGGCCAACGGCAAGGTAATCCGCAGGAACGTCTGAACGACGCCTTCGCCCAGATCAAGC
>JABIUG010000484.1 GCA_018700655.1 Rhodospirillaceae bacterium
GCCCGATCTTGCCGACGCCAAACGCGTCGGTCGGATCTCGGGCTGGGCATGGGGCATGGGTTATGGCGGCGGCCTTGCCTGCCTGATCGTCGCGCTGCTTGTTTTCATCATGGCCGACCCGGCACCGTTCGGACTCGACCCCGGCCAGAGCGAACCGGTCCGGGCGGTCGCTCTGCTGGTCGCGTTGTGGTTCATCGTGTTCGGCTGGCCGATGTTTGTCTGGTCGCCCGACCGGCCCTCTGCAAACGTGGCCTTTGGCGTCTCGGCTCGCCGCGGCATGCGCCGCCTGGTCGAGACCGCCCGCGAGCTGGGTCAGCACCGCATCATCGTGCGTTTTCTGATTGCACGCCTGCTCTACATCGACGGTCTCAACACTCTCTTTGCCCTGGGCGGCCTCTACGCTGCGTCGACCTTCGGGATGGATGAGAAATCGGTGCTGATCTTCGCTATCGCGCTCAACGCGACGGCCGGCTTGGGCGCGGTCGGTTTTGCCTGGATGGACGATAAAGTCGGCGCGCGCACGACGCTCACCTGGACCCTGGGTTGCCTGATGATCGTCAGCACCGCGATCCTGCTGGTCCAGTCGGCCCTGTGGTTCTGGATTCTGGGCATCGTGCTGGGCACCTTTATCGGTCCGGTCCAGTCGGCCAGCCGTTCGCTCATGGCCCGCCTGGCGCCGCCTGCCATGACCGGCGAGATGTTCGGCTTCTTTGCGCTCTCTGGAAAACTCACCAGCTTCGCCGGCCCCCTGCTGGTCGGCCTCGTCGCCTATGCGACCGACAGCCAGCGCCTGGGCATGGGTGTCATCGTCGTCCTGATGGCGATCGGCCTGATCATCCTGCGCACCGTGCCCGAACCTGAAAAGGGCTGAACGCGTTCACCATCGTCGACACCCGCATCCCCTCCCCCCTTGAGGGGGAGGGTCAGGGAGGGGAACCGCAAAGCGGTATCTCGATCGAACCTTCTGCAGCTTCGCCGCTCACCCCCCATCCTCTCCTTCCCCCTCAAGGGGGAAGGGACTGCTCCACTCAAATCCCGTACGACCCGGAAACCCGGAGTATGCGTGGCCGGCCGATTCTGAATTCACAGATTCTGCTTCGGCACGCTCCCCGCCATGCGTAAACGGGTCTGGTCCGGTGTCAGGTGTTCGACGATCTGTACGACATCGTCCAGCGTGATCGCCGGGTAATGCTCGCGCATGCCGTCGAGCATCACGTCAACGGGCCAGAGGTCGGCCTTGCCGACAAACGCGGCGGCCTGCGACAACACGACATCGGTCACACCGGCGACCCAGACCACCACGGTTCTTTCGGGTTCACCCTCGCAACGATAGGTCATCGGACCCGGCACGATCGGATTCTCGTGCCAGCGCATGTTCGAGGTCTTGTCGCCGCTTTGAACCTCGGGAAACAGGCGCGCGACCACCATCAGTTCGTGCATGCGGCTACAACTCCTCGCCGCGCATCAGACGGGGCAGCTTGCCGACCGTACCCATGGCGTGGCGCATCAAGAGGCGCTTGAGCGGCGGGATCTGGTTGACGGCGGCCAGACCCAGATCACGCGCCAACACGACCGGCGGAATGGCGTTGGAGAAGAGGCAATTGAGCGAGTCGCACACCGAGACCAACGTCATCATATCAGTCCGGCGCCAGCGCGCGTAACGCTCCAGCAGGCTGGCATCGCCCGGCTCCAGCCCCAGCTTGCGGCCATCGGCCAGCACTTCGGCCAGCACCGCGACATCACGGATACCAAGATTGTAACCCTGGCCCGCGATCGGGTGGATCGCGTGGGCGGCATCACCAAGCAAGGCCAGCCGCGAATCGGTGTAACGGTCGGCCAGCACAAGGCGCAGCGGATAACTCCAGACCGGGCCAGCCAGTTCGAGATCGCCCAGGAAGTCGCCGAAGCGCCAGTTGATCTCTTCGAGAATATCGACCCGGTCGAGTTCCACCACACGGCGCGCTATGTCGTCCTTCTCGGTCCAGACCAGCGACGCCATGTTTCCCGGCACCGGCAGAATTGCGAAGGGACCCGAGGGCAGGAACCGTTCATGGGCGATGCCGCGGTGGCGCCGCTCGTGGCGCACATTGCAGACGATGCCTGACTGACCATAGGCATGATAAAAGTGACCGATCCTGGCGATCGCACGCAGCGGTGACATCGCGCCATCGCAGGCGACCGCAAGTTTGGCGTCGAGGGCAGCGCCATCAGTCATGGTCAGTGTCACGCCGTCGCTGTCGCGTGTCATCCCAGCCACTTCGGCCGGAGCCAGCACACGCACGCCCGGTGTTGTCGCCAGCGCTGCGTCGAGCGCACGGCGGATGTAGCGGTTCTCCAGAATCCAGCCCAGCGGTTCGTCGCCAAGATCGGCATGGTCGTAATGGAGGAAAAGCGGGGCATCACCGTCCGAGACTCGTATCTCCAGGATCGGTTCGGCATGGGCCGTCATCGCCTCCCAGGCGCCCAGCGCATCGAGCACCAGCTTTGACGAATAGGCGATCGACGAAACCCGCCCGTCGAAACTGTCCTCGCGTTGTTTCGCGGGATCAGCGCGTTCGACCACGACAACGTCGAAGCCGGCCTGCGCCAGCGCCAGCGCCGTGGTCAGCCCGTTGAGGCCTCCGCCGACAATCGCGATGTCACATCGTTTGTTCATCACACCATTCAACACCCGCAACGGACCAACGCCAAGCACAAGCTGGCCGCACCGTGCGCCCTCTGTTAGAGCAGAAGTCAAACACAGGGTTGGAGAGCACATCATGACCGCATGGCACACCATGACCGCCGTCGCGCTTGGCCAGGGAATCAGCGCGGGCGAAATCGATCCGGTCGATCTGGCTGAACATTTTCTCGAGCGCATCGCAGTCGAAGATCCCGCCCATCTTGTCTTCATCCGCATGGCTGAGGAACGCACCCGCGCCGAAGCACAGGCCGCGCGGCAGCGCCAGAAGGGCGGCCTGCGCCGCGGCCCGCTAGATGGCGTGCCGGTCTCCTGGAAGGACCTGGTCGATGTCGCCGGGGTCGAGACCACCATGGCAACGACCGCCCTGAAGGGCCGCGTGCCCGAACACGATGCCGTTCTGCTCAGCCGCGCGACCCATGCCGGGACTGTCTTTCTGGGCAAGACCAACATGACCGAATTTGCTTTTTCCGGGCTGGGCATCAACACCACCCACGGCACCCCGGCCAATGCATGCGACCCTGAGACCCCGCGTATTCCAGGCGGCTCGTCCTCGGGCGCCGGAGTCGCCGTCGCGCGCGGCCTGGGTCCGATCGGGATCGGCAGCGATACCGGCGGCTCGGTCCGTATCCCCGCATCGGTCAACGGCATTGTAGGCCTCAAGACCACGATCGGCGCGCTTTCGACCGAAGGCGTCCTGCCGCTCTCGCCACTGCTCGACACCGTCGGCCCGCTGACCGCCGACACATCAGATGCCGCAGCCATGTGGTCGGTACTGTCGGGCCGCCCGATGGCCGACCTCACGGGCTGCGATCTCAAGGGCCGGCTTTTCATCGCGGCCCAGGACTCGCTCTGGACCGATGTCGATCCCGGCATCGACCGCGCCTGCCGCGAGGCCGTCGCCAAACTCGAGGCAGCCGGCGCGAGGGTCGAATGGCACGATGTGCCCGAGCTCGACGAAGCCATGCAGGCGATGATCCAGATGGGCGGTCTGGTCACGACCGATGCCTGGTCGTGCTGGTCCGAGCTGATCGAGGCCGACCCCGGCATGATCTACAAACACATGCTGCCGCGTTTCCAGTCGGGGACCAAACAGGCCGGCCACGATCTCCTGCGCCTGATGCGCCGGCTCGATGAACTCTCTGTCTCGCTCCACCGCAAGCTCGCCGGTTGTGACGCGATGATCGCCCCGACCGTGCCTGCGACCCCGCCCGCGATCGCCGACCTGCTCGACGACAACAAGGCCTACAACAAGGCCAATGGCGGAACCCTGCGCAACACCACACCCGGCAACCTCACCAAACTCTGCGCGCTGACGCTGCCCTGCGGCACCGATGACAACGCCATGCCTGCCGGCCTCATGCTGATGCAACGCCCCCACCAGGAAGAAGCCCTGTTGCGCCTGGGCAAAGCGGTGGAGAGCGCGTTGGGGTGATGCCCGCAGCAGCGCAGCACCGACCGCCGTGGTGGAAACATCCGCCGCTTGCCGGCCTCGCGCTTGCGATCATCTCGGCGGTGTTGTTTGCATTCGATGGAGCATCCAGAGTCTGGCTCCAACAGCCCGTCGACTGGTTCAATTGGTTGGCCGGCGCCTTTGTTGGTTCCGTCGTGTTGGGGCTCGCACTCGCATGGCCCGGTGGGCTGCGGAACATTGTCCAGCCCCCGACACCAGGCATTCTGGTCGCCTGGATGATCTCGCGCGGCATCTTTGCAATTGGCCTTGCCTACGCGCCGTCACCAGTAGCGCTGGTCCTGGTACTGGCTCCGTTCCTTGTGTTCGCGTTGGCATGGGACCGCGAAAAGGCCTCTTCGCTTGTGATTGGTGCTGCAATCCTGGCATTGCCGACCGTCACAGTCTTTCATGAGCCGCTGATTTTGGTCTACGGCATTGAGAACATACCCTCGCTGTTGTGGTTGACTCTCGTTCCGCTGCTTTCCTCGATCCCGGCCTGGGGAGCGGTCATCTGCCTGGCACTTCAGATCGTCCTCGGGCGACGCCTCGCCAAGTCATGGCGTGTCGGGCCCATGATGTTCTGGGACGGCATCACCTTGGGTGCGGCCCTGTTGGTGTTGGTCGTGCTTGAGTCGGGCGACTGGTCAAATTTCTAGTTCAATACACTCATCCTTGCTGCGATCGTCCCGGCCGTTGGCCGTGCTCTCTGGCTGCGCAGCTTCGCTCTGGCCCCATTGGGCTACCTTGCGCTGGCCGAGTTCGCCTTCATCGCCGCCCTCAACGCTGATGCATTTGTCTGGAACCTTCGCTTTGGCCTGAGCTGGTACCTCGCATCCTATATCGGCGCTTTCGTGCTGCTTTTTCTCATTCCCGTCGCTGTGCTGGTAATCGACACGTGGCGCCGCCGACTCCGACCAGACACCATCGCAAACACCTTCGACTGAACACCGTCTGGCCCCGACCGGTTCTTTCTGTAAAGCCCATGACCTCGCCCAACACCAGCACATTGGCAGAATGACGTATCGCCCCGACCAGCAGGCACGCCTCCCGCTGCCGCCGACGCTGTTTGCCATGGCCTTGATGCTCGCCGTTGCCGGCACGGGACTTGCCCAGTTGATTGCCGCGAACATGACGCGCGATCCCATGGGGGCGGCCTCGTCGATGGGACTTTCCGCACTGCTCAGCATTCCGGTTGCAGTCGTGCTTGCCATCGCGAGTGGCGAGCACTCCCGCCTGGTCGTGAGCAGCAGTTACCAGCTCCTGGCGCTGCGCTGCCTGGCCCATATCGGATTGCTGCTCTTTGTTTTTCTTCCCTTCCGCAATCTTGGGATCGGGGCGATCTTCATCGAGTTCCTCGGCTATCCCGTGGCCGCGGTGATCGCCGTCCTGCTGATCCACGAACGCCCGGCCCTGCGCGACATCACGGCATCGGGCCTTGTCGTCGCCGCGACCATCGGGATCTTGGCGTTTCTGACCTGGCCGGCCGTCTGGAACGGCATGACCGACACGATCCTGCTGCCGGCAACGGTCTGCCTTGCCACCTATGTCGTGCTGACCCGGCGTCTGGCCCCCCGTGACGGAGTCGCCTGTCTGCTGTTCTGGGATTCGCTGGTCACGGTCATCTTTTTCGCCGGGCTTTTCGGCGCCGAACTTGTCGCCTGGGACGGCGCACCCTGGAACCAGGCGGCGGGCCTGCTGCTCGCCCTGGTCGCGGGACGTGTCTTCTGGATCAAGGCCTATGCCCACGCCCCGATCACGCGCCTGCTGCCGTTCGAGTTTCTTCCCTTGCCGTTGCTGGTCGCCGTCGCGCTGTTGTTCAGGCAAACCATGCCGCCGGCACTGATGCTGGGGTCTGCCCTGGTCGTGCCGATCTGTGCCGGCCTGATCTGGCGCGAAATCGTCGTTGTTCTGCGCGAGAAACGCTCCCTGCTGGCGACCTTCGACTAGAGCGGATTCAGCTGATCTGTTTGTATCGCGACGCGATTCAATCAAATCAGGATTTGCTCCAAGAGCCGTCTGGCCGCGACCGGTTCTTTCTGTAACGCTGCCGCCATGACCGCACCCAACACCGGAACACCGGCAGACCTGCGCATCGGGGCGGCGCGCGAGTATGTACGGGCCCCCGACGATGGAACACCCGGCGATGGACCGCCAGGCGGATGGCACCCCCATGTCCTGGGCATCGCGCTGGTGGTGCTCGGGGTCGCGCTGGTCAACACGTCCGATGCCGTCGGCAAATGGGTAATCGAAGAACTGCCAATCTGTCAGCTCCTGCTGTTTCAGGCCTGCGGGCTGATGGTGATGGCGCCTGTCGTGGCACGCCAGGCCAATCCGTTCGTCCTGATCGCCGCCCCCGACCCCTGGTGGCAGATCGCCCGTTCGGCCTGCCAGCTTGTCGGTGGGCTGACCTTCTTCACCGGGCTCAGGGTGTTGCAGTTCGCCGATGTTGTCGCAATCCTGTTCATCGGCCCACTGATCGTGACCGCCCTGGCCCATGTGTTCCTCGGTGAACGGGTCGGGCCCCGCAGATGGGCCGCCTGTGGCGTCGGCCTGATCGGCGGGCTCGTGATCGTGCGGCCGGGCACCGATGTCATGGGTGGGCCGCGATCTGGCCTGTGCTCGCGGTCTGCTCAGGCTCGGTCTACATCGTCATCACGCGGCATATCTCACCGCGCAACGGGACCGGAAACCTGATGGTCTGGACCGCGCTTTTGACCCTGGTGGTGATGGCGCTGGCGGCACCCTGGTACTGGGTCGCGCCACAAGACGGGCAGGCGCTGGGAC
>JABIUG010000485.1 GCA_018700655.1 Rhodospirillaceae bacterium
CTGCTGCCTTTGGCGATCACCGCACTTGCCGCCGTCTTCCTGGCCGAGCCGGTCGGCTGGCGGCGCTGGTCGGCCTGCCTGGTCGGATTGGCCGGCGCCGTGCTGATCGCGCGTCCGGGCCTGCCGGGCGGAAACCCCGCCGCATTGTGGCCCTTTGTCACTGTCGTGCTGTTTGCCCTCTACACGGTGCTGACCCGGCGGCTCGCGCGCGATGATCCCGCACCCAACCTGATGCTCTGGGCCTCGCTCGCAACCGTGCTGGTTCTGGGCCTGGCTGCACCGATCTACTGGGTCACGCCTGATCTCGAGGGCTGGCTTGGCCTGCTGGCCGTCGCTGCCTTTTCCGGCCTGGCAAACAGTTGCCGGATCATCGCGCTCTCACTCGCCCCGGCATCCCTGCTGGCACCCTTCGGCTACACCCAGATCGCGACCGCTACCCTGGTCGGCCTGGTTGTTTTCGGCCACCTGCCCGACGCCCTGAGCTTTGCCGGTATCGCGGTGGTCTGCGCCAGCGGCCTTTATGTCTGGCATCGCGAGCGCCTGCGCGGCAGTGGAAGCGCGGCATGAGCCACAGTCACGGCGCACCAGACCGCGCGGCACCGGCGGCGGGTCCCTCACCCGGCAAGGCGGCCAATCCACATCTGACCGGGATTCTTTTGTTTCTGGCCGCCGTCGTTCTGATCAACGCCAGCGACATCGCAGCCAAGCTCAGCTTCGGTTCCATCAGCGTCTATCAGGTCGCATTGATCCAGGCGCTGGGTTTCCTGGCGACAGGATTTGTCGCCGCGCGCAGCCTGAATGCGCGGCGCATTCTGAAGACCTCGAACTGGCGCCTGCAGATCCTGCGTTCAAGCTGCGTCTTTGTCAGTGCGTTGTTCTACTACAAGGGCCTGGAAGCCCTGGCCCTGGCCGACATCATCGCCATCATCCTTCTGGGGCCCCTTGCGGTCACCGCGCTGGCCGCCGTGATCCTGAAGGAACAGGTCGGACCGCGCCGCTGGGCTGCCTGTTTCGTCGGATTTGCGGGCTCCATGCTGATCATCCGCCCGTGGCTGGGGACCGAGGGAATCGGCTTGAGCGCGCTATGGCCGGTCGGCTGCATTTCGCTCTATGCCATCCACATCATCATTACCCGACACCTGACAAAGACCGACAGCACCAGCACGATCATCCTGTGGTCGCCTCTGGTCGGGGTCACGTTGCTGACGGCGGCGTCACCCCTCTACTGGGTCTGGCCCGACGCCACGACCTGGCTGGGGCTGATTGCCGTGGCGGTGTTTTCGGGCGCAAGCAACGGCCTGCGTATCCGTTCCCTGCTCCATGCCCCGGCCTCGGTCCTGGCACCCTTCGGCTACTCCGAGATCGTCGGCGGCACAATTGCCGGTCTCCTGATCTTCGGCACCTTCCCCGACGGCTGGTCGTGGGCCGGCATCGCCGTGATCATCTGTTCGGGCCTCTATGTCTGGCACCGCGAGCGCGTGCGAGGCGGGCAGGTATGATCGGCGCCAACACGCTTGAGCGTATCCCGGGTCCGGTGCTGCTGTTCCTGGCGATCCTGTCGCTTCAGGCCGGTTCTGCCATTGCGATCACGATCTTCCCGGTCTTTGGCCCGATCGGCACGATGTTCCTGCGCATGGCGTTCGGTGCGCTCATTCTGATCGTCATCTACCGCAGCGATCTCGTCGCGGCACTGCGGCAATCGCCACTTGCTGTCCTGATCCTGGGCGCGATCATGACCCTCCAGAGCGCGGCCTTCTACGAGGCACTCGACCGCATTCCGCTTGGAATCGCCGTGGCGATCGAATTTGTCGGCCCGCTGGCCGTCGCCCTGGTCGCCTCGCGCAAGCCGCTTGATATCCTCTTCGTCCTTTTGACCGCAGGCGGCATTGTTCTGCTCACACCACTGGTCAGCAGCGATCTTGATCCGGTCGGCCTGCTCTGGGCCTCGGTGGCGGGAGTCGGTTGGGCTTCCTTCGTGATCGTCGCCAAGCGGCTGGGCCGCAAGCTCGAAGGCGGGGTTGGCCTGGCGCTCGCCATGTCGGCCTCGGCCGTCCTGCTTTTCCCCTTTGTCGGGGTCCAGACCCTTTCCATTCTAGTCGGAGATGTCGCCCTGCTGTTGCCGGTTTTTGCGGTCGCCTTGTTATCCGGCGCGATGGCATTTCTCTTCGAGTTTCTCACTCTCAAGACCATGGATATGACGAGTTTCGGCATTCTGGTGTCGATCGAGCCGGGGATCGCAACCCTGATCGGCGTCGTCACCCTGTCCGAATCAGTTGATGCTTATGGCTGGCTCGCCGTGGGCCTGATCACGGCCGCCTCGATCGGCGCGACTCTGACAAGGAAACCCGATTCCTGAGTCTGACGAACCAATTCATGATCGAGTCCAACGAAGCTCCTTAATTATAGGACTTAAAACGAACTTTTTGCATTCGGGCTAAGGCCTGTGATATGGTCTGCCCCCAGAACAAGAGCGGGCGGCATGATCAGCGACAAGCTCGATGAGCTTCAGGATTATCCTTTCTGGCGCATGAATGCCCTGGTTGAAGGCATTCCGTTGCCTGATGGCCATGATTCCGCGATCCCGATGTGGATCGGCGAGCCCAAACATGGCGTGCCCGAGATCGCGCGCGCTGCCCTTTCGGGCAGTTTTGAAGGCTATGGCATCTATCCCCCGATCGAAGGCACGCCCGGCCTGCGCCGGACCATGGCGGGCTGGCTCAACCGCCGTTATGGGCTGCCCGAGGGTTTGATCGACCCGGACAAGGCGATCTTGCCTGTGCAGGGTACGCGCGAGGGCCTCTTCATGATCGCGCTGGCCGCCGTGCCGCGCGAAAAGGCGGGCAAGCAGCCGATCGCGCTGCTGCCCAACCCGTTTTACCAGCCCTACAAGGGTGGGGCGGTCACGTCGGGCGCCGAGCCGGTTTTCCTGGCCTGCCCGCCCCAGAGCAACTTCCTGCCTGATCTCGACAGCCTGACCCCGGAAATCCTCGACCGCACGGCGATCTTTTATCTGTGTTCGCCGACCAATCCGCAGGGCACGGTCGCCGATCTTGCCTATTACCGGCGCGCCGTTGATCTCGCCCGGCGTCACGACTTCCTGCTTGTCTCCGACGAGTGTTACGCCGAGATCTACGACCGCGATCCGCCGGCAGGCGTGATGCAGATCTGCGCCCAAGACGGCAATCTCTCCAACGTCGTGTGTTTCCACTCGCTTTCGAAGCGCTCCAGCGTGCCTGGCCTGCGCCATGGCTTCGTTGCCGGTGATCCAGATTTCCTCACCGCCTTCCTGCGCCTGCGCAAATACGCTGCCGCCTCCAGTTCGATGGCGCAGTACGCGGCTGCCGAGGTTCTTTGGTCCGACGAGGAACATGTCGCCGAAAACCGCAGGCTCTATCGCGAGAAGATCGATATCGCCGAACGTTCGCTGGGCAACCGCTTCGGGTTTTTCCGCCCGCCCGGCGGCTTTTTCCTGTGGCTCGATGTCGGCGACGGCATCGAAGCCGCCAAACGCCTTTGGGCCGAGGCCGCCGTCAAGGTCCTGCCCGGGCGCTACCTCGCCGAAGACAATCCCGACGGCAGCAACGATGCCACCCGCTATATTCGTGTCGCGCTGGTCAACGATCTCGAATCGACCAGAACCGCACTGACACGCATCGCCGCAACGCTGTGAAGACAGCGCGACAGAAAGACAGACGCCATGGCCACACGTAGCGCACCATCCTTTTCGTTCCAGCTCCTGCCCGAGCATGCTTCGGCCTGGCTCAAGCGACGCGCGATCGAAGTCCTGGGGGTCGGCTGCGCCCTGGGTGCCGCCTGGCTGGCGCTCGCACTGGCGACATTTGCCGTGTCGGATCCTTCGTTCAATCGCGCGACTACCGGCGAAGTGCTGAACCTGATGGGACGGGGCGGGGCTTATGGCGCAGACCTCCTGTTTACCTGGCTGGGGATTACCGCCTGGCTGCCGGCGCTGGTTCTGGCCGCCTGGGCGCGTCGCCTGATCGTGCGCCACGCCCTGCCGCACCCGACCTGGCGCGCTGTCATGGTTCCGATCGCGCTGATCCTGCTTGCACCGGCGCTCACCTTCGCCGATTGGCCCGGCGTTTCGGGCCTGCCCGCCGGACCCGGTGGCCTGGGCGGCGCCCTGATTGCAAGCTGGCTGATCGGCCTGCCGGGGATCGGTGACCTTGCCGTCGGCTGGCTGATCCTGGGTTTCGGTCTCCTCGGCATGACCGCCTTCGTCTTTGCCACCGCCCTGCCCTGGACCGATGTCGCGACCATAGGCCGTGCCATCAGGGGCGCAACGGCCTGGGCGATCGCGCGCGCGCGCGAAGGCCTGCCCGATCCGCGCAAACGGTTGTCTCTGCTAATTGCCGGGCTGCGCGAGCGCCTGCGTCCTTCCGCGCCCGAAGCCGCGCCGGAGACGGATGACGAGGACGAAGAATTTTATGAAGCCTACGAAGAAACCGAACCCCTAGCAGATACGCCAGCGGCGCCGCGCCAGCGTGCCACGCCCGAGCCGGAAACCTCGGGCCGGGTGCAGCCGCGCAGCGACACACCGAAAAAACCGCGCCGCAAGAAGGCGGTCCAGACCGCCCTTGCGTTTGATCCCGATGCCGCGTTCACCCTGCCGCCCCAGCAATTGCTGGTCGATGTCGACCCCACGACGCGCAGGCAGGCCGATACCGAAGGCCTGGAACAGAACGCGCGCATGCTCGAGGGCGTGCTCGCCGATTTCGGCATCCGCGGCGAGATCGTCGATGTCCGGCCCGGCCCGGTCGTCACACTTTATGAACTCGAACCCGAAGCCGGCATCCGCGCCAGCCGGGTGATCGGCCTGGCCGATGACATCGCGCGCAACATGTCGGCGATCTCGGCGCGGGTCGCGGTCGTGCCCGGGCGCACGGTACTGGGTATCGAACTCCCCAATCCCGACCGCGAGATGGTTCTGCTGCGCGAGCTGATGGAAACCAAGGCGTTCAGCAAGCCTGGTATCAAGCTCCCGATCGCACTGGGCAAGGAGATCTCGGGCGCGCCCGTGGTCGAAGACATGGCCGCGATGCCCCATCTGCTGGTCGCGGGCACGACAGGTTCGGGCAAGTCGGTCGCGGTCAACGCCATGATCCTGTCGCTGCTCTACACCATGACACCCGAACAATGCCGCATGATCATGATCGACCCGAAGATGCTCGAACTCTCGGTCTATGACGACATTCCCCATTTGCTCACCCCGGTCGTCACCGAACCGGGCAAGGCGGTGATGGCGCTGAAATGGACCGTGCGCGAGATGGAACAGCGCTACCGCGCCATGCAGAAGGTCGGCGTCAGAAACATCGAAGGATTCAACAAACGTGTCAGCGAAGCCCAGGCCAAGGGCCTGGCGCTCACGCGCACAGTCCAGACCGGGTTCAATGCCGAAAGCGGCGAGCCGATCTTTGAAGAAGAGGTCATCGCCGAAAAGCCGTTGCCCTTCATCGTCGTCATCGTCGATGAAATGGCAGATCTCATGCTCGTCGCCGGGCGCGATATCGAAGGTGCGATCCAGCGCCTGGCGCAGATGGCGCGTGCCGCCGGCATCCACCTCATCATGGCGACCCAGCGGCCCTCGGTCGATGTCATTACCGGCACGATCAAGGCCAACTTTCCCAGCCGGATCAGCTTCAACGTCACCTCCAAGATCGACAGCCGCACGATCATCGGCGAGCAGGGGGCCGAGCAGCTCCTGGGCAAGGGCGACATGCTGTTCATGCGCGGCGGCGGACGCCTGACCCGCGTCCACGGTCCCTTCGTCAGCGATGACGAAGTCCAGCAGGTCGCCGAATTCCTGCGCTGCCAGGGCAAACCCGACTACATCGAGGCGGTCACCGAAGAGCCCTTCGAGATGCCCACCGACATGGGCGGCGTCGGCGGCTTCGCCGATGGCGGCGACAAGGAACAGGCGCTCTACGATCAGGCCGTCTTCCTCGTCACGAAGGAGCAGAAAGCCTCGACCAGCTTCATCCAGCGTCATCTGAAAATCGGCTACAACCGCGCCGCCACGATCATCGAACAGCTCGAACGCGAAGGCGTCGTCAGCACCGCCAATCACGTCGGCAAACGCGAAGTCCTGGCAGGCGCCCCGCCAGAGATGTAGCTCCAGCCTGAACGGAGTTGATTCAGCGTTCGAGCCAGGCAGTTCCTTCCCCCTCAAGGGAGGAGGAAGGCATGCGCCGATTGGATGGCACACGCTCCGCATCTGTAATTCACGACCAATTTGATGATGTTTGGGTGACCAGGCTGGTTTCCGGCTGATTTCCGCTTGTTTAAGCGGAAACCCGGGCGCAAAAGGGATGATAACGCTTCAAACCCTCCGGATTCGCCATGTTCCAGATTTACCTGCCGATCGCAGAGATGTCCGTCGACATCTTCCTGCTGCTCGGCATGGGCGGAGCAGTGGGGTTTCTTTCCGGCCTGTTCGGGGTCGGCGGCGGCTTTTTGATGACCCCGCTGCTGATCTTCATCGGCGTTCCGCCACCCATCGCGGTCGGTTCCGAAGTCAACCAGGTCGTGGCTGCCTCGGTCTCTGGTTTCATGGCCCACTGGCGGCGCCGTCAGGTCGATTTCAAGATGGGCGGCGTGCTGCTGGTCGGCGGCATGATCGGCTCGGCTTTCGGCGTCTGGCTGTTCGGCCTGCTGCGTGAGCTGGGCCAGATCGACCTTGTCATTTCGATCTCCTATGTCTTCTTGCTGGGTTCGATCGGCAGCCTGATGATGGTCGAGTCGGTGCGC
>JABIUG010000486.1 GCA_018700655.1 Rhodospirillaceae bacterium
AGACAACCGCGAGAAGGCCCGAAGGCCGGCCATGAGGCAGATCTTCCAGAACGATCCGGCCATCGGTGACCGCTGGCGCGTCGTAGCCGGTGGCCCAGCGCAGGGCATCGCTTTCGAACTGAAGGTCGATTTCCCCGGCCAGAAAGGCCTGATGGGCGACATTGCTGTCGCGATACCAGCTGTATTCAATGGTTTCGAAATTGTTCCGCCTGACGTTCTGCGGCAGAGCATTACCCCAATGGTCGGGGTCACGCTGATAAACCACGCGGCGACCCGGTTCGATCGCGATGACACGATAGGGGCCGGTTCCCAGCGGGATCTCCAGATTGGTGCGTTCGAAGGGAACCGTCTCGAAATAGGCCCGCGACAACACCGGCATCAGGCCCAGAAGCATGGGAAGCTCCCAGTTCCCACCGTCCAGATCGAAACGTACAGCAAGGTCATCAATCGCCCGAGCGTCGAAGACGCCGGCGTAGAAGGTCTGATAGTGCGGTTTTCCCTCTGATCTGAGGGCCTCGAAGGTGAACAGGACATCGTCGGCGGTGACCGGCGTGCCATCCTGGAAGCGTGCTGCGGGGTCCAGATGAAAGACAATCCAGCTGCGATCATCGGCAACTTCGATGGCTCGGGCGAGCTGGGGGTAGAGTGTGAAGGGCTCATCGGGCGAGCGATAGAGCAGGCTCTGATAAACCAGCCCCAGGCCACGCGCCGGCAAACCGAAAACGATGTAGGGATTCATGCTGTCGAAGGTGCCGATTTCCGACAGGCGCAGGATGCCGCCTTGTGGCGCGTCAGCACTCACCCATGGCAGGGGCGCCTGCAGGCCGTCGGGAAATGCGGGCTCACCGTGCATGGCCAGTGCGTATTGCCACGCATCCTCACTTTGTCCCGTGGTTCCCAACATGGTCACAAGAACGACAAGTAAGGCGCCCTTGATGGCGCACATGGAATGTTTTGCCCTTTTCACCTGACTATTATGCGCGGCTTCTATTGGCTTGGATAACTCAGCTACAGGGCCCCTTAACATGTCGGTCTTTTCCACCAGTTTGTTCACGGATGTTGATTTTGAGCGCGACGGTAAACAAACCGGCCGCGTGAGCCTGCCGTATTCCGTGACGCGCTCGGCCTATGGTGTCATCCCCATTCCCATCGCCGTGGTCAAGAACGGTGAGGGGCCGACGGTCCTGTTGATGGCCGGTAACCATGGTGATGAATACGAGGGCCAGATCGCCCTGGGCAACCTGATACGCACGCTTGACCCTGCGTCGCTCGCGGGCCGAGCCATCATTCTGCCGTCGGCCAACCTGCCGGCCGCACGCGCCGGCCAACGGGTGTCTCCCCTGGATCAGGCCAATCTCAATCGCGTGTTCCCGGCCGATCCCGCGCACGGCCCTACCCACGAAATTGCTGACTGGATCGAAAACCACCTGATGCCGATGGCCGACATCTTTGTCGACCTGCATTCCGGTGGTGGATCGCTCGACTACGTGCCGTTCGTTTCGGTATCCCTGATCGGCGAGCCCGAGCAGGACAAACAAGCCTATGCCCTGATGCGTGCCTTCGGTGGTCCTTATGGCCATCTCTGGGATGCATCCGATGCCAAGCTGACGACCGGTGGCAGCCGAACTGCGGGCGGAGCTGCCCAGCGCCAGGGTTGTATCGAGTTGGGCGGTGAGTTTGGCGGTGGAGCGATCGTCAACACCGATCACCTCTATCTCGTCGAGCGTGGTGTCCGGAATCTTCTGGCACAAGCCGGCGTGACCCCAAATGTCGCGGTCGAGCCGAGCGGCACCATGCGCCTGATGGCAAGTGACGCGGCCGAACATTTTTCTTTTGCGCCCGATTACGGCGTTTTCGTTCCGGCTGCCGGCTTGGGTGATGAAGTCCAGTCTGGTGATCTCGCCGGCACTGTCCACAACCTTGAACATCCCGAACGCGAGCCGCTGGCCGTGCATTTCAGGGCTTCCGGCCTGCTGATCTGCGTGCGTGCCATCGGTCGCGTCGAACCCGGTGACTGCCTGGGACATCTCGCAGTCGACACCGATGAACCAAAGTTCTGAGAACATGAACATGAGCAAACAGACCGCCGCCAAACCCTCCAATCCGTCTGAATCCTGGCCGCAGCGTTCCCCGCTGCGTGCGCCCAAGCTGGGTGACCGTGTCTATGAACAGATCGTCGAGCGCATTGTCGACGGCACCCTGGCAGAAGGCGATCGCCTGCCCAGCGAACACGGCTTTTGCCGCATGTTCGAAGTCTCGCGACCGGTCATTCGCGAGGCACTGGCGCGACTGCGCGCCGATGGCATTATCGAATCACGCCAGGGATCGGGCAGCTATGTGCGACGCCGGCCGGTGCGTGACCTGCTGCGTTATGGCGATTCGACCAATGCCGCGCAGATCCTGCGTTGTTTCGAGTTCCGCATTGCGCTGGAAGGCGAAGCAGCCGCCCTTGCCGCGGCGCGCCACACGGCTGCCGACCTGCGGTGCATTCGCGAGGCCAACGATGCCTGTGATGATGCTGCAAACAAGGGCCGCCTGGGCAAAGAGGAAGACCTCGAGTTTCACATGGCAATCGCCCATGCCAGCGGCAACGCCCTCTTTGCCGAGACCATGGAGCTTCTGCATGACGATATTCAGGATGGCATGGATACGGCGCGCAATCTGAGCAAAGGCGAGCAGAAGGAACGTGTCCGGATCCTGCGCGACGAACATGGCGCGGTGCTCGAGGCGCTTGCAGACAATGATGCCGACCGCGCCCGTGTCGCGATGCGGGCCCATCTGCATAATGCCCAGCGCAGGATCGTCGGCGCAAAATAGCGCTTCTTCCCCCGGTGACGGCAGCGCCCGCGGGCGCTAACTTGCGCGCCGGGGAGGACCACATTCATGGTCAATTTGGTTGCATCAGGCGGCGCCATGACGGTGCGCAAGGATTATCCGCGTCGTATTCGAGTGATCGACCATCAGGCAATTCCGATGTCGGACGGCACCATGCTGGCCGCACGCATCTGGCTGCCTGAAGACGCCGAGGATGATCCGGTTCCGGCGATCATCGAATACATTCCCTACCGTCATCGCGACTTCACGCTGCCGCGTGATGAACTGATCCACCCCTGGTTCGCCGGGCACGGCTATGCCGCCATTCGTCTCGACACACGCGGCTCGGGCAATTCCCAAGGCGCGCCGATGGACGAGTATGTCCGCCAGGAACAGGACGACATGCTCGATGCCCTGGCCTGGATCGCGGCACAGTCATGGTCGACCGGCGCCTGCGGCATGATCGGGATCTCATGGGGCGGGTTCAGCGGTCTGCAGACTGCGTTCCGCAAGCCGCCGGAACTCAAGGCCGTGATCACGCTGTGTTCGACCGACGATCGTTATGTCGATGATGTGCACTACATGTCGGGTTGCCTGCTGCGCAACAACCTTGCTTGGGGCGGTCAGGCTCAGGCTTATTTCGCTCGCCCGCCCGACCCTGCGATCGTCGGCGACAAATGGCGCGAGATGTGGCTCAAGCGGCTCGAAGAACTGCCTTTCCCGACGGCCGAATGGGTCAGCCACCAGCGCCGCGACGACTACTGGAAACATGGTTCCGTCTGCCAGGACTGGGATGCGATCGAGTGCCCGGTCTATGCCGTGACCGGTTGGGCCGATGGTTACACCAATACCGCGCTCAAACTGATGGCGGGCCTTAAGGTGCCGCGGCGTTGTCTGATCGGCCCCTGGGCGCACGGTTATCCCCATCTTGGCGCGCCGGGCCCGGCGATCGGTTTTCTCCAGGATTGTCTGCGCTGGTGGGATCGTTGGCTCAAGGGTGTCGAGAACGGTATCGACAAGGAGCCCATGGTACGCCTGTGGCTGCAGGATCATGCTGCTCCGGCTGCACAACAGACCGAACGTCCGGGCCGCTGGATTGCTGAAGAGGCCTGGCCTTCCGCGACGATTTCCGAACGCACTTACGGTCTTGATGCTGGCGCCGGACTTGTCGATGGCACAGGCACGGGCGAAGCCATGGTTGCGACCGACCTGACCGTCGGTGTTCTGACCGGGGAATGGAATCCGCACGGGATTGGCCCCGAATTGCCGCTCGATCAACGACCCGATGACGCCTTGTCGGTCCTGTTCGACAGCGCCGTGCTGGCCGAGGATCTGGCAATTGTCGGGTTGCCACGCGTGCGCCTCTCCCTGCGCTCTGACAAATCCGTGGCGACCATCACAGCCCGCTTGGAGAGTGTTGCACCCGATGGTGCTTCCGCGCTGGTGACCTGGGGCTGCCTCAACCTTACCCATCGCGATAGCCACGATGTGCCTGAGGCCCTGCTGCCCGGGCAGACCTATGACGTGATCCTGTCGATGAATGCGATTGCCCAGACCGTGCCGGCGGGGCATCGCTTGCGTCTGGCACTTGCCAACGGGTGCTGGCCACTGCTGTGGC
>JABIUG010000487.1 GCA_018700655.1 Rhodospirillaceae bacterium
AGTTGCCGCCGAATGGGGTGTCGCCGAGCGTCTTGCCCGCGCCGCGCCGCTTGGCGTGGCCTACCACGAGTGCCTGGCCAGCATGGTTGAGGCCGATGGCCGCGCATCGGTGCAGGCCGGCAAGGCCTGGCCCAGCGAACAGCGCATCATCCTGCATCAGGAACTGCTGAAACCCGGCCGGGAGGAAGACCGCAACGCGACCTTCCTGCACGAATGCGCCCACATCCTCGCAGATCGTCACTATGGCAAGGCCTGCAAACACGGCCCCCTGTGGCGTGCGACCATCGTGATGCTTGGCGAGCTTCCGGTGACCCATCACGAAATCCCCTATCTCTCGCGCAAGGCACATGCGTCCTATATCTGGACCTGCCAGGCCTGCGGCGAGGAATACCCGTTCGTGCGCAAACCCCGCCGCCGTATCAGGGATTGTTATTGCCGCTATTGCGGGCAGGAAAAGGGCTTGTTGGTCCAGACCTTGCCAGAAGTGGGTGGCTGATGGCTCAGGCGCCGTGACCGATGACGATGATCGCCTTGCGGGAATGCTGGGCCGTGCTCGGGCACGGAACTCCAAGCTTCTGCGCCATCGTTACAAGGAAGGCTTTGATCGCCTGAACATTGTCCTGTTCGTGATGTTCGCGGCAGCCTTTCTGATCGGACTTGCCTTTGTGAACGATCCGTTTTCGCAGCCGCAACCGGGCTCGTCCGAAGCTTTGCTGATCGAGAGCGAGATTGCAGCGGCCTGCGCCCGGGATATTGAAGAGCCGTTCATCACCTTCTGCCATGAACGTGTCTGGGGCAGCCATCGCTGGGACTATTACAGCGAACAGCTGGGCATCGGTGACAACGGCTGGCTCTATGGCGCCTTGCTTGTTTTCCTGGCCGCGGCTTTGGCGATCACTGCCTAGCGCTGGGTCGCGGCTGGGTTTCGCCGTCCGTTACCGGATCTCACCAAAGACTGCCCCCTTGGAAGGTGATTGGGGTCACTCCCGGTCAACATGGGACGGCAGGTTCGGGGCTTCGTGAGCGTGTCATGGTTTGTCGGCGCGGAATTTTGTCACATGATGGCGTCGAGACAGCTAGAGGGGCTGGCATCATGCAACGTTTGTTCTTCCCGGTACTGTTTCTGATCGCTTTGGCCATGGGCGGCACCGCCCAGGCGCAATCCGCACCGTTCGATACGACGGAAGGCCGCCTGTGCCTTGAGGGTTGGATCACCGAGGCCACACAGAGGCTCAACGCCTATGACGGCACGGACGAGTTCAACTCGCGCAAGCGCTGGCAGATCAACCGTTTCGGGTTTTTCATGGGCAAGGGCATGGAATCCAACTTCGAGCCCGACGATTGAGTAACCTTTGGCGCCAACCGCGATACCTATATGTGGAACCTCTGCGATTCCGAAGTCCAGTATCCGGTTTGGCCGAACCCTGACTTTACGTCAGCAGAGGTTCCGGGCCTGCGTTACTACGTGAACGCCTGCCTGGGTGGTGCAGTCGCCGATACGGCAACTGGCGGTGCTGGGACGGCCACGGGAACTGGAACAAGTATCGGAACCGGCACAAACAGGAACGGGGACATCCACTGCCGTACCCGCGACTCCGGTGCCTGCTGCGGCCGGTTCGCTTCCGACATCGGTCGTTTCATCTACGGCCACATGTCCTGCGACCATGGCGCCTTTGAAGTCCTATCCCGGCACGTTGTTGGGGTGCACATGTTCGGCTGACATGCTCGATGGTAACGTCTGGGGTTCGGGGCTCTAAACTTATGACAGCAACCTCTGCAGGGCTGCTCTTCACGCCGGTGTCGTGAGTGTTGCAGGTGGTGAGGTCACGGTTCGGGCACTTCCAGATGCGGGGAGTTATGCCGGTTCGATGTCCAACGGTGTGACGTCGCAGAGTTACGGCGCCTGGCGCGGCGCGATGGAGTTCCTGCGCTGAGACCTCAGGAGGCCTCGTCGCGTTCCTTGCGTTTGGCAGTCATGGTCGACTGGTAACACTCGGTCGCGGCCAGGCTCAGGACCAGCGCAACGATCAGGGCAAACGGGATCGAGCCGATTGAAACGGCAAGACCGATCAGGAAGGCGCCCAGAATCCCGATGCCGATGCACCCGGCAACGAGGTTGATGTTGGCTTCGCTCATGACGTTTCTCCCGAAACCTCTGCTTGGCCGTTGATCGTCTCGACCAGCCAGCTGGCCGTTCGCATCAAATGGGCATCACCCAGGCGCGGACCGATCAGCTGCACGCCGATTGGCAGGCCATGCGAGCCATGGAGCAGCGGTAGCGACAGGGCAGGGACGCCCAGCAGGGTCCACAGGGTCGCAAAGGATGGGTTGCCGGTTGCGCCAAGACCTTCGGGCGCTTCACCCGTCGCCGACGGGCACATCACCGCATCGACCTCGGCAAAGATCTCACCCATCATGGCCTGCAGTGCGGTGACACCTTCGCGGGCCTGAAGGTAGTCGAACGCGGTCAGCTTCATGCCGCCTTCAAGCTCTTCAATCACCTTGTCGCTCATGCCTTCGGCGCGACGTTTGTATTCAGCCTCGAAGTTGAGCGCCATTTCCGCCCGCATGATCGTGTTTTTCCAGATCATGCCGGTCTCAAAAGCGCTGGGAAGCTGGATCGGCACGACCCGGTCCCCCAAAACGCCGCATAGCTCTTCAAAACCACCTTCGACATCGTCGGTGGCGAGATCCCAGGACGGTGTTTTGACGAAACCAATACGTGGCATTGCCGGAGGTGTTTGCACGACATGGTCAGCCAAACGTGGCGCAGCAATCGGCACCATATCCGGATCGCGGTCGTCAAACACCATCATGGTCTCGGCGAGCACGGCAAGATCAGGCAGGCTGCGCGCGAAGAGGCCGACATGGTCGAGCATCCGCGAGAGCTGCAGCACGCGATGGCGCGAGATCAGGCCATGGGTTGGTTTGTAGCCATAAACGCCGCAGAACGAAGCCGGGTGGATTACCGAGCCGGTGGTCTGTGAACCGATTGATCCAGGCACCATGAACGAGGCCACCGCTGCCGCAGAACCGCTCGATGAGCCACCGGGCGTGTGGTCCTTGTTATGGGGATTGCGGGTTTTTCCGGGTGAATAACCGGCGAACTCGGTGGTCACGGTTTTGCCCATGATGACCGCACCGGC
>JABIUG010000488.1 GCA_018700655.1 Rhodospirillaceae bacterium
ATCGGAGTCGAGACCCGCTCGGATGCATTCCGCGCAGTCACCGAGGTCACGGTCTTTGCACCCGACCAGCGTGGCCTCTTTGCCCGTCTGGCCGGCGCTATTGCGGTTGCGGGCGCCAGCATTGTCGATGCCCGCATTTTCACCACGCTCGACGGCAAGGCGCTTGATACCTTCTGGGTCCAGGACGAACGCGCCACGGCGTTCGATGACGAACGCAGGCTCGACCGGCTGAAGGATACTATCCGGCGGGTCGGGGCGAGTTCGCTCGATCTCGACGCAGAGGTCGCGCGCCGGCGCCACAACTGGTTGCGTGGACCTGATCTGCCCGTCACGCCGCGCGTTCTGATCGACAACAACGTTTCGACCAAACACTCCCTGGTTGAAGTCACCGCGCGCGACCGTGTCGGTTTGCTGTTCGATCTCGCCCAGGCACTTACCGATCTGGGCCTCTCGATCGTCACCGCACGGGTCGCGACCTATGGTGAACGAGCGGTCGACGCCTTTTATGTGCGCAACAGCTTTGGTCTCAAGATCACCCACAAGACCCAGCTGACCGCCATTCGCGAGGGCCTGCTCGACACCATCGCGCGTGGCGAGACCGCTGTCCTGTCCGGCGCAGCAGAGTAGTTCATGGCCCAGGGTGGCGCGACAGAACTGAGCCGGGCTCATTGGCACCGGCGGGTCTGGAAGATCGCGCTGCCGATCATGCTGTCGAACCTGACTCTGCCGATTGTCGGCGCGGTCGATACGGCGATGGCCGGACACCTGCCGGGCCCGGAATATCTCGGTGGCGTCGGCGTCGCCGTTCTGATCTTCAGCCTCACTTTCTTTACCTTCAACTTTCTGCGCCTTTCAACCACCGGCTATACCGCCCAGGCGCTGGGCCGCGGCGATCCCGGGGAACTGAAATCCGTAGCGTTGCGCGCCGCCGTACTGGCTCTGGCGGTCGCATTGGCGCTTGTTGTCCTGCAGCAACCGATCCTGTGGCTCTCGCTAACCCTGGTCGAAGCAAGCCCGGAGGTTTCGGCACAGGCGGCCCTCTACTTCGATATCCGTATCTGGTCGGCGCCGGCTGTGATGGGCAACTTTGTCATCATGGGCGTGTTGATCGGCATGCAGAAGGCCAGCCACGCACTGGCAATCCAGATTGTGATCGCCGCGACCAATGTCGCGCTCGACCTGTTGTTTGTGCTGGAGTTCGGTTGGGATGTGCCCGGCCTGGCGGCTGCGACCGTTGCCGCTGACTATCTCGGGCTCATCGTCGGTATTGTGGTGCTGCTTTTCGTGATTCCTGGTGGACGCACTGCCTGGCCCCTGGCCGCCGCGCGGCAACTGGCGGCCTATCGGCCCTTGCTGGCGCTGAACCGCGATCTTCTGATCCGCACCTCGATCCTTTCCCTGGCCTTTGCCTTCTTTGTCAGCCTCTCGGCTCGGATCGGCGACGTCACGCTGGCGGCCAACGAGGTGCTGATGATGTTCCTGACCTTCGCCAGCTTTGCGCTGGACGGTTTTGCCAATGCTTGTGAAGCGATTGTCGGTGAGGCCTATGGCAAGCGCGACCGCCGCGCCCTGCGCCAGGCGGTCGGCGTCTCGACCATCTGGGCAGGCCTTGCCGCCGCGCTTTGCTGCCTCGTCTTTGCCCTGTTCGGCGAGCTCATCATCAACGGCATGACCGATGTCGAGGAAGTGCGCGAGACTGCACGGGTCTATCTGCCCTATGTCGTGCTGATGCCGCTGGCCGGGGTCTGGCCGTTCCAGCTCGACGGCATCTTCATCGGTGCAACCCGTGGCCGCGACCTGCGCAATGCCATGTTGATCTCGGTCGTGATCTTCCTGCCGGTGATCATCGGGCTCTGGTATGCGCTGGGCAACCACGGCCTTTGGCTGGCACTACATGTGCTGTTTGTCGCCCGCGCGCTGACCCTCTGGGTGCGTTATCCCAGGCTGGTGGCCGACGTTGAATCACAAGCTATGTGTGACCCCAAGCCGCCGATCTAGCGTTGCGACTCAAACGGCAGAACGGCCAGGCCTGCCAGCGGAAGTTCCGCCGCTCCCTCGACACCCAGGGTCATCGCAACACTCCGCTTCGTCGGGTTGAGGCTCGAAAACAGCCTGTCCCAGACCGAAAGCACGGTTCCGTAGTTGGAGTCTGTATCGGCCCGCCGGTCGTGGTGGTGCACCCAGTGGATCCCGGGCGTGATGACAAGGCGGGCCAGAAAACCGTCGACCGCAGGGCGCAGGCGAATGTTGGAGTGCTGGAAGGCCGCTGCCACCAGAACGATCGCCTCGAACAGCAGGATGGTCGAAAGCGGCATCGCCAGCAGCACGATGACCCCGGCGCGGACCAGTGCCGAGAGCATCACCTCGCCTGGATGGAAACGCACGGCGGTGCTGACGTCGAGCGCCTGATCGCGGTGATGCACCTGATGGAAGCGCCACAGGAAGGGCACGACATGGTTGGCCCGGTGCCAGCCATAGATCCAGAGATCGAGCAGGAGCAGGTCGAACACCAGACCCACCGCGCCGGACCACCAGACCGGGCGCCAGCCCAGACCGTTCGATGCCGCAAAGCTGGTCAAGGGCACGATCACGATCAGCGACAGCACGATGTTTCCGCCCCAGAGGCTGAGATTACGCGCCAGTCGTTGGCCGTCACGCGGTTGGGGAACCAGGGGAGCAACGCGTTCCTGCACGAACAGCGCGACCATGACTCCAAAGGCCAGGAGCTTGAACAGGAGGATGGCATCGACACCGTCAGGCATGGCGTTTCCCCGGGATCGCGTTCCAGAGCTGGTCACAGGTTCGTTTGCACGCAGGTCGTTGAATCCGAACGAACCTGATTTGCTCTGGTGCCGGCTATGCTAAGTTACTGCCTCGTTCGAACCAACGTTTTCGATGGAATCATGACAGATCACGG
>JABIUG010000489.1 GCA_018700655.1 Rhodospirillaceae bacterium
CAAAGGATCCCGTGTTGGGCGCATCATGGGGTGTGTCAGGTCGACCAGTACCAGGTCGGCCTTGGCACCCACGGCGAGACGTCCGATGTCGTCGCGACCCAGGGCGCGTGCTCCGCCCGTGGTCGCGGCATCGAACACGTCGGCAGTCATCACGGCATCCAGATTGGCGCCAGCCACTTTGCCCAGGACACAGGCCCAGCGCATCTCATCGAGCATGTTGTGGGGCGTCGTGTCGGTGCCGATGCCGAGATTGATCCCGGCGTCGCGGTATCCCCCGAAACTCTCCAGAATGGCGCCGTAACGCGCGAACGGTGTCGGGCAATGCGCCACACTCACACGGGCCTCGGCGAGCAACGCGATATCGTCGCGCGTCGACCAGGTGATCCAGCTATGGGTATCGGCATAGATCGCATGGGCGACGATCGTTCTGGGCGTGAGCAGCCCGCGATCGGCCAGGAACCGGATCGGCGTGACACCGTGACGACGGCGCATCTCCTGAACCTCGTGCACGCTTTCGGAAGCATGGATATGGAAACGCCAGCCCTCGCGCTGGCACAGCCCCATGACATCGCCCAGAAGCCGCTCGCTGCAAAGATCCGTGGTCGAAGGCGCCGGCATCCCTGCCAGTCGACCGCTGGGATCGTTCTGTGCGGCCTCAATCACGGCAACGGCCTCTTGCGTGGCGGCGCGACCATCATCATCGAACCAGTCATAGATCACATTGCGGCCGTCATCGGTGTGCCAGGCACCAGAGCCGAACATCGGTGCGGCATAGGCCCGCAGACCGCTTCGCGACAATCGATCGATCCAGCCGTCGAACGGTGAACACAAATCGACCAGCGTCGTCACGCCAGATTGCAGGACTTCGGCAAGCGCCACTTCGGTCGAGGCCGGAATAGCCTCATCGTCGGTGTCAAACACCAGCTTGTTGTCATAAAGCCCGCTCCACCAGAGCTCGCGATTGCCGACCTCTTCGCACAAACCCTTATAGAGCGGCTGGGATGAACTATGGCAATGCAGGTCGATCAGTCCGGGCATGACAAACAGCCCAGAACCATCGATCTCCTCAGCAGCAGCACCCTCGAAGCGCCCGCCGACCTGGATGATCGTGTTGCCCTCAAACGCCAGATCGCAGTCCCTGAGGTAGACATGCCCAGCCCGGGCTTCATCCCATGCTGCAATCCAGGCCGCATTGCGTATGACGGTAATCATGGCAGTTCTCCCTTCAGGATTGTTGTCTGCGCGGCATGGTGAGTGACAGCCCTATGACCAGCACAGCCACGGCCAACCAGGTCAGGGCGTCGAAACGCTCGGCAAAGATAATGACGCCCCAGGCAATGCCGGCGAAAAGCGACAGGTACATGCCAAACGACACCAGGACACCGCCGGTATCGCGAATGATGACAAAATAGAGCACGACTTCAACCAGCAGGCAGGCCGCCACGATGACGATCGCGATCTGGCCCATATTCCAGCCGCGGTCATAAACCATCGGGTCTTCGGTGAGGAAATGAATGGGAATGACGGCAAGCAGAGCGACGAGCGACTGGCCCGCACCAATCTGGAGCGGCGTTAACCCCTGGGGCCAGTAGACCGAGACATAAACCGATTCCACGCCATAGGTCAGCGGCACGACAAACACGAGCAGAAGCCAGCCCAGAATTCCGGCTTCCGGCAGATGCGCCTGAGGCACCAGAACCAGCAGCGCCGAGGCCAATCCGATCATGACCGCAAGGATGCGCCGCCAGGAGACGGTCTCAGTGCGGAACAACACGGCTGTGGCGACCGTCACGATTGGCGTGAATGATGCAATCAGGGTCATCAACCCGGCATCAACGTGAGGCGCGGCCCACAACACGGCGATCAACGGCAAAACGTAGCCCAGCCCTGCGATCATCAGCAGGAACAAAAGCACCTCGCAGTTCACGCGAAACCAGGCTCTGCGCCAGATCAGAACAGTCCAGTAAGCTGTCGCGACCATGGCCAAAGCGGCCATCAGCGTACCGATCGGCGGATATCCGGCCTCTGCAGTGAGCTTGAGCATGGAGAACTCAAGGCCCCACGCAGCACCCATCAGGACGAGCAACCCCCAGGTCGACCAGGTCGCGCGTGCAGCCGCGTCGGTTGTCATAACGCCTCCAGAAAGGATCTGATCAGCCATGGTGGCAGATAAGAACCAGCAGAGCGAGGCGTTGCAACCCGGCCCGCGTCGCGCTATCGACACGAGTCGATTTCCTTAACCGAGGTCCGTTCATGGTCAACGATCCGCTTGCCGCCCTTCCCAAGGTCGCCTGGGGCAAGGGCATTCACATCTATGACCAGGACGGCAAGCGCTATATCGACGCTTCCGGCGGGCCTGCGACCTTCTGCCTGGGACACGGCAACGAAGAGGTCAACCAGGCGATCAAGGAACAGCTTGACCGAATTGCGTTCGGCTATCGCTACCATTTCCGCAGCGATGCGGCCGAAGAGTTGGCCGAAGTCATCAGCGAAAGGGCCGGCGGCGATCTAAACCACGTCATCTTCACGACCGGTGGTTCGGAATCGGTAGAAGGCTGCCTCAAGCTGGCGCTGCAGTATCACGCTGCGCGCGGCGAAATGTCGCGCCGACGGTTCATCAGCCGCCAGCGTTCATGGCACGGCAACACCCTGGGCGCGCTTTCGATCTCCGGCTTCGAGCAACGCCAGGCTCCTTATGTCGGCTCCCTGCTCGATGTCAGTCATCTGTCGCCGGTCAACACCTATCGCCCGCCCGAAGGTGTCGCTCCCGAGAATGTCGGCGAATACTGCGCCAACGAGCTAGAAGAAGAGATTCAGCGTGTCGGCGCCGAGAATGTTGCGGCCTTCATCTTCGAACCCCTTGTCGGCGCGGCCGGCGGCGCGGTTCCTGCACCAGACGGCTATGCCCAGCGCATTCGCGAGATCTGCGACCGCCACGGTGTCCTGATGATCGCCGACGAGGTGATGTGCGGTGTGGGACGCTGCGGTACCTGGCGCGCGCTCGAACATGACGGCGTCTTTCCCGACCTGATGCCGATCGCCAAGGGCCTGGGTGGCGGATACCAGCCGCTGGGCGCCTGCGTCTATTCCGAGAAAGTCGCCGAACCGATCTATGCGGTCCACGGCATGCCGATCACCGGCCATACCTTCACCGCGCATACCGCCGCTTGTGCCGCCGGGCTTGCCGTCCAGCGCATCATGGATCGCGAGAACCTGGTCCAGAAGGTCGCCGATGACGGCATCTATCTGCGTCAACGCCTTGAAGAGACCTTGGGCCAGCATACCCATATCGGCGACATTCGCGGCCGCGGTTTCTTCCAGGGCATCGAACTGGTTGAAGACCGCGAAACCAAGGAACCGTTTGATCCCGAAGCACGGATGTTTTACCGCGTTCTCAAGACCGGTTTCGAAAAAGGACTGATTGTTTATCCCACCGGTGGCAATGTCGACGGCGTCAAAGGCGACCAGATCATTGTGGCCCCTCCCTACAACGCAACCCGCGACGAACTTGACGAGATTGTGGACCTGCTTGGCCCCACGATCGATCAAGCGATCGCTTCCTGGACAGCATGACCCGTCAACCCCTCAAAAAGACCCGCTAGACCAAGGGCCCCGCCAAAACCGCGCCGACCAAGAAGAAGGCCGTTTCAACCAGGCCCGAGCTTGCCAATGCGGCCATTCACTTCGCGTTCGACGCTTACGATACGTCACGCCCGAAGTTGATGGGCCGGCACACGGCCGGTGAAGGTTTCATCACCGGATTTGCACGCCATGCGGTGGCTGACCAGTTCCATTGTTTCGCCAGGAACCACAAGGACTTCACCGCATTCAAGAATTTGGTGGACGGGCTGGGGAGCAATCGCCCCTGCATCTGGTATCCCTATTATGAGCCTGAGAAGTTGAAGGAGGTCGGCTGCCTCTACACGCCCGATCCCAACATCACGAAATACGCCTGGCAGCGACGCCATCACGATCAGCGCAGCCACAGCCTGGTCGGTGTCTTCCACACCACGGCAAGCCACGGCGTGATGGGCGAGATCGCGAACTATCTGACAGCGCCGATCCAGCCCTGGGATGCCTCGATCTGCCCGACCAAGGCAGTCCGCGCCAAGGTCGAGAAGGTGATCGAATGGCAGTGCGAATATCTCAAGGACCGTTGCGGCGCCAAGGCCAAGCTGGTTCATCAGCTTCCGATCATTCCGCTGGGCGTCGATTGCGAACGGTTCGATCCCAGCACCAAAGAGGCGGCGGACGCCAAGGTTGCCTTCCGCAAGCGCTTCGGCGCCGGTGAAGACGACATCATCTGCCTTTTCATGGGGCGTCTGGCGTTCCACGCAAAAGCCAACCCGATGCCGATGTATGCGGGATTGGAAGAAGCCACCAAGCGAACCGGCAAGAAGGTGATCCTGGTGCTCGCGGGCTGGTTCGGTTCCGATGCGGTGCGTGACCAGTTTGCGGCCGCAGCAAAGATCCTGGCGCCGACCCTGAAAGTCGTCTCGGTCGACGGTCGCAAGAAGGCGCGTATCGTCGGGCCCAAACGCGACGACATCCCGCCGTTCCGCGCGCGCCCCGATCCGTTCAGTCTGTTCGAGCACTATCCCACTGCAGTGATGGATAACGACCGGGTCTTCAGCATCGGCGACAAGGAACTCGAAGAGCCCATCCGTCTTGCCCATGTCGCCCGCCTGGCTCTGATGCTTAATGCGCCGGAGTATCAGGTCGCGCTCGTGCTCGATCACATTCGCGAGAATGGGCCGACGGCAACCGGTGATCTGCTTGACCTGGTCGGACGCAACGATCGTATCGGATTGCGGCGCACCATGGTCTGGCTCGCAAAGGTCGGCGTCCTGCGTATCCACTGGTAGGGTTCGCCGTCCCCGGGGGCCTCACAAAGCCTTGACTGGACGTGTTGCGTCAGGTGCTCGCAGGCTTGGGCAACCAAGCTGAGGACGCTGCCATGCCCGCCCGCCTTGTATTTGTTCTGATCCCGGCACTGTTGCTGCTGGGTTATCTGGTTCTGCCAGCGACCGCCCAGTCGCAATGGTCGTCCGCGTGGCCCGATACGGATTTCGAGAACACTTCAATCGATCTCGCTGACGTTCTCTCGGGCGGACCACCCAAGGACGGTATCCCGTCGATCGATGACCCGGTCTTTGCCTCCGTCGCGGAGGTTTATGATCTGCCCGATATCGAGCCGGTCATCAGTGTCGAGGTCGGCGGTGAAGCGCGAGCCTACCCGCTGCGCATCCTCATGTGGCACGAGATCGTCAACGACACGGTCAATGGTGTCCCGCTCACGATCACCTTCTGTCCGCTGTGCAACACCAGCATTGTGTTCGAGCGCACGCTTGACGGTGTGGTCTATGATTTCGGGACAACCGGCAAGCTGCGCAATTCCGATCTCGTGATTTACGACCGCCAGACCGAAAGCTGGTGGCAACAGTTTACCGGCACGGCGATTGTCGGGGTCATGAACGAAACGCAATTGACGCCGTATCCCTCTCGTCTTGAATCGTTCGCGCTGTTCAAGCAGCGCCACCCCAATGGCATGATTCAAATCCCCAACGACGGCTACAGCCGTGACTACGGCGCCAACCCCTATGTCGGATATGACAGCCGTCAGTCGCCTTATGCGTTTTTCGATGATGAACTGCCCACGACCGTGCCGCCGCTGTCACGGGTGGTGCGGGTCAACGATCAGGTATGGTCGCTCATGATGGTCCGATCGCACGGCCGTATCGAAGAGGGCGACCTTGTCATTACCTGGGAGCCTGGGCAGGCATCCGCGCTGGATGCGCACCAGATCGCATCAAGCGTCGATATCGGCAATGTCGTGGTTCAGCGTTGGACCGAAGAAGGCCTGGTCGACGCGGTCTACACGGTCGACTTTGCCTTTGCTTTCCACACCTTTTATCCCGACAGCGAGATCAGAACGGGCACGAACTAACCCGGATCGGGTTCGAGAAACAGCGTCAGGACGCCGGTATAGGCGTAGAGCCGGTCAAATGAGATCTCCCCGTTGCCGAAGAAACCGATAATCGGGAGGTCGCCCAGGACATCCTGGATGATCGCCATCTCGCGCCCCTCTTCTCCGAACATCCCCG
>JABIUG010000490.1 GCA_018700655.1 Rhodospirillaceae bacterium
ATAGATATCTTCCGCGTCGCCAGACAACGCGGCCCATCGGAACGGGCCGACACCGCGACAGAAGAGGGGACGGATATAGGCCGGGACAAAGCCGGGGAAATCAAAGGCGTTCTTCAGCCCGTTTTCCAGCGCCATCTGGCGGATGTTGTTGCCGTAATCAAAGGTCGGCACGCCCAGCTTCTGGAAGTCGAGCATGGCCTGAACATGGGTCACCATGGATTCGCGGGCGGCCTTTTCGGTCCCGGCCGGATCGCTCACGCGGCGCTCTTCCCATTCCTCCAGGGTCCAGCCGGCGGGAAGGTATCCGTTGATCGGGTCATGGGCGCTGGTCTGGTCTGTCACCATGTCGGGGCGAACGCCCATCTCGAGCATGCGTGGCAGGATCTCGGCGCAATTGCCCAGCACCGCGACCGAGACGGCTTCGCCCGCTGCCTTGGCCTGATCGAGCACCGTGAGTGCTTCTTCGAGCGAACCCGCCAGCTTGTCGAGATAGCGGGTCTCGAGCCGGCGCTCGATACTGCTGGGCCGGCACTCGATCGCCAGCATGCTGGCGCCGGCCATGGTCGCTGCCAGAGGCTGGGCACCGCCCATGCCGCCAAGTCCGCCGGTCAGGATCCATTTGCCCGTGAGGTCGCCGCCGAAATGCTGGCGTCCGGCTTCGACAAAGGTCTCATAAGTGCCCTGAACGATGCCCTGGCTGCCGATGTAGATCCACGATCCGGCCATCATCTGGCCGTACATCATCAGGCCCTTGCGATCGAGTTCGTGAAAATGATCCCAGGTGTTCCAGTGGCCGACCAGATTGGAGTTGGCGATCAGGACACGGGGAGCATCCTTGTGGGTACGAAAAACACCGACCGGCTTGCCCGATTGGACCAGCAGGGTTTCGTCCTCTTCGAGTTCGCGCAGCGAAGCGCAGATCTTCTCGAAGCTGCCCCAGTCACGGGCCGCGCGGCCGATGCCGCCATAGACCACCAGTTCTTCGGGTTTTTCAGCCACATTGGGGTCGAGATTGTTCATCATCATGCGCAGCGGCGCCTCGGTCATCCAGCTCTTGGCGGTGATCTCGGTCCCGGTCGGTGCGGTGACTTCGCGCGCGTTGGCGAAACGTTCGGTGCTCATGATGGTCGATCCCTTCGAGGCCTCGTGGCAGGGCCCTTGCGGCGGCGTCTGCATAGCATGGAACTATCATCCCACCGGATACGACGCTACTGCCCTGCGAACAGGTTTCTCAAGCGGCCAAGCCCGTATCAGGGGCTGGCGGATGGTTTCCATGCAGCAACGCGGGCGAGGGACCGCTCGATCTGCTCTGGCGTCAGGAATGAGGCGACCTGATCGCGGAATTCCTTTGCGGCAGTCCCGATCCTGCCCCATTCATCCGCAGCCAGGCTCAGCCAGAAATGCGCCTGTTCGTAATCCCGGGATACGCCTTCGCCGTTGAAGTACATTTCACCGAGATTGTGCTGGGCATCCGGGTAATCCTGATCGGCAGCCAGGCGGAACCACTTCACGGCCTGGGTGAAGTCCTGCTCTACACCGTCGCCGTAATAGTAGATGTCGCCCAGGTTGTTCTGATCGCACGGTGAGACCACGCTGACCGGCTCCGCTTCGATGAGTGAAGCGGCGTCGGCACAATCGTCAGAATTGCTTGTCCACCACACGAGTCCTGCACCCAGCGTCAGGACAACTGCCGCTACAGCCACCGGTGTCTTCATTCGTCGGATCCTCACGATCATTCGCAGGGTCCAAGCCTAGCGGGTTCGTGCGTCAGGCAGCAAATGACTCTGCCGTCGCCCGCTCGATCTGGCGTGCTGCATTGGCCGCTTCCCGGCCTTTCTGGACAAAGTGTTCCCTGAAAATCCGGTTGTGATGGTCGGTCTCCTGGTACTGATGGGGCGTGAGGGAGACCGAGAGAATCGGGACCCCGGTTTCAAGTCCGACCTGCATCAGGCCATGGACGACTGCCTGGGCGACGAAGTCGTGGCGGTAAATGCCGCCATCGACGACGAAGGCTGCTGCAGCGACGGCGCCATAGCGACCGGTTGTGGCCAGCTTCTTTGCCATTAGCGGCAGTTCGAAGGCACCGGGCACATCGAAGACGTCGACCTTTTCCTGCGCGATGACTTCGCAGAAACCGACCCGCGCCTGATCAACGATATCGGCGTGCCAATTGGCCTTGATGAAAGCGTAGCGGGTGGGTGTCATGGTGATCTCCTTTTCCTGGCAACAGACACGTCACCCAAGGCGATCACGGACAGTTCCAGGCATCAGTGATGCGGTGGCACTGCACGTTCTCTTCCATCCGGACTGTAACCGTCGGCTCAGGCTTCTCACCTGATCTGCTGACCCCTCCCCGAAGGAGAGGGCGCTCGCGGGCTCACAGTATCCACTGCATACCGCCGGTGGGGAGTTTCACCCCGCCCTGAGAACCTGTAAATCTGGCCATGAAGTGGGCGGCAGCACAAGCTGTCAGGGGTGCCTCGGTGTCCCTTGTCCCCGGTTCCTCACCCGTTTGAAGGTTGTTTTTGTGGAAGGTTTTCTGGCGCTCGGATTCCTGATCGGCATGCAACATGCCCTTGAGGCCGATCACCTCGCGGCGGTTGGTGCGATGGCGGCGGGCCGACCGTCGTCACGCCGCGCGCTCGTTCTGCGTGGCGCCGTCTGGGGCCTGGGTCATTCGATCACTCTGTTTGCGATATGCACGGCGGTCATTCTCCTGGGCCTCAGCCTCAGCGAACGCGTCAGTGCGGCCATGGAATTTGCTGTGGGTGTGATGCTGGTGCTGATCGGTCTTGATGTCCTGCGCCGCTTCCGCCGCCAGCGCGTGCACTTTCATGGCCATCGCCATCACGACGGCAAACCGCATCTCCACGCGCATGGCCATGACCAGGCGGTCGAGAACCATGATCGTGATCCGCATGAGCATGTCCACCCCCAGGGCCTGCCGTTCAAGGCCCTGGCGATCGGTCTGGTCCATGGTGCTGCCGGATCTGCCGGGCTCCTGGCGCTGGCCGTCGCGGCAACGCAGGACCCCTGGGTTGCGATCGGTTACATCAGCGTTTTTGGGCTTGGCTCCATTCTGGGCATGGCCACACTTTCGCTGGTGGTCTCGTGGCCACTTGTCGCAGCCGAGAGCCGTGCGCGCTGGCTCCACGCCGGCTTGTCGGTCGGCGCTGGCGTCGTGGCGATCGGCCTTGGTATCGATGTCATGGTTGAAACCGGTGCTCTGGCCTGGACTGTCTTCTGAAGGCGCAGGCTACATCGATGTTTGGCGCGTTCTGATAGGGTTCACTTGATCGATTGAAAGAGAACGTTGCGATGGCTCCAGCTTTGCCCGCCCCGAAATCCGATTTCGTTGGCATTGATGACGGCGGCGTTCACCTGGGTACCGGTGGGCAGTCGCCGATGCTGGTTCGCCATCGCGATGCGTTCGAGCAGTTCATGGCCGACAAGGCTTCGGGCGAACCGGGTTATACCGCTCATGCCAAGATAGGCCAGGAGACGAAGGCGCTGATGAGCCGGTTGACGCACTTGCCGGCGGCGAACCACGCCTTTCTCGGCAATGCTTCAGAGGGTATTGGCCGGGTGATTTCTTCGATGGCATGGCAGGCCGGTGACAATGTCGTTGTTTCCGCCAAGGACTATGCATCCGGGTTGGTCAGCATGGTTCGCCTTGCGCAACTTGGTGTCGAACCTCGCGTTGTGCCGTGCGACGGCTGGCAGATCGACCCCCAGGGCCTGATTGATGCCTGCGATGGGCGTACCAGGCTGCTTTATCTGAGCCAGGTAACTTCCCTGACCGGCCAGCAGTTCGACGTCGAGGTGGTTTCGCGTGAACTCAGCCGTCGTGGCGTCGTCTTCCTGCTTGATGTCAGTCACGCGCTAGGCGTCGTGCCGGTCGATGCGCGTCTCGCTGATTTCACGGTTTCGAGCGGCTACAAATTCCTGTGTTCGCCCCATGTCGGGGTGTTCGCCTGGAACCGTGAACGACGGCCTGATTTCGAACCCCTGACGGTTGGCTGGGCTTCGGGAAGCCTGTCGGGCGATCGTTGCAGATATGTACCCAACGACGATGCAAGCCGGGCTGAAATCGGCAACGCGAATTACCTCGATCTTTATCTTCTGCGCGAGTCGCTCACTTATCTTCTGGGTTTCGGAATCCCCG
>JABIUG010000491.1 GCA_018700655.1 Rhodospirillaceae bacterium
GCCGATGTCGGTGCCATAGCCATCGGGCAGGTCGGCAATGAAACCGTGAGCTCCGGCGGACTTTGCCGCTTCGATAATCAGTGCGTCGTCGGCATCGTCCTTCATGCCGCAGATATTGTCCCGGATGGTGCCGTGGAACAGAGCAGCCTCTTGCGGCACATATCCGATCCAGGGTGCGAGATCGGCGCGTGTGTACTGGATGATATCCGAGCCATCGAGCAACACTCGGCCCTGGTCGGGCTGATAGAGGCCCTGCATCAACTTCATCAGCGTGGTCTTGCCCGAGCCGTTGGGGCCGATCAGCCCGATCATGCCACCCGGTTTGATTCGCATCGTGATGCCGTCGATCACCTTGCCGCCGTCTTCGGCAAAGCTGAAGGAGATGTTCTCCAGCTCGATCTCTCCGGCAGGGCGCGAAAGGGTGATGGTCGTTTCGGTACGCTCCTGGGCCAGCGCGAAGGCTTCCGAGAGGCGCACGATCGCCTGTTTGTAGAGCGCGTAGTTGCGCCAGGTGTTGACCAACTGGTTGAGCGGCTGGATCAGCCGGTTCGAGAGCATGTTGGTCGCGATCAGGGCGCCGATCGAGAGGCGTTGATCAAGAATAGCCAGTGCACCCACGGTGGTCAGCGAAACCGTCGTGATGAACGACAGTGACATTGTGAGATTAGCGAAGCTGTCGGACCAGAAACCACGGGTCAACGAGCGTTTGATCACCGTGGCATGCTGGGATTCCCACTTCTCGCGGAAACCCTGCTCGATCGCCAGTGCCTTGATCGTAGTGCGGCCCTGAAGCATTTCGGCCAGCATCGCCTCGCGGTCGAGCATGCGGTCCTTTTCCTGCGTGTTGGCGTTTTCGAGCATGCCGCCCGAAACCCAGGCGACAATCAGAAAAACCGGCACGATCACCAGCAGGACCCATGCGATCGGCTCGGCGATGACAAACACGATCACGATGAAGATCGGGATGAAGGGCAGTTCGGCGGCCAGGACGGCGGTTGGGCCCGAAAACATGTTGCGGATCGTATCGGCATCGCGGAACAGGGAATGCCAGTAGTTCGAGGGGCGTGACTCAAGCATGCGTAACGGCAACGCCGATACCTTGTTGAAGAGTGCACGGCCAAGTTCGACGTCGATCAGCAGTGCGGCTTTCTGCAGAACCCGGCTTCTGGCCTGGCGCAGGACATAGTCGAACAGGATGACGATGGCGACGCCCGCAACCAGCGCGATCAGGGTTTGCGTGCCCTTGTAGAAAACGACGCGGTTATAGACCTGCATCACGAAGACCGGCAGGCCCAGCGCCAACAGGTTGACGAACAGCGACATCACCATGACTTCGCGGAACGCGGGAGCCAGCGGTTTCAGGATCGCCTTGAGCCAGGATTTGTCGGTTTGGTCTGCCATGGCCGGGATTGTGCCATTCTTCCTCATGTCGCGCCATCGGCCCTTCTGCACCCGAGCAGGCGTGCTAAACTAATATCTGATCTGTGGGAACGGGGCGCGTATGAGCCGTTTGATTACCAACTGGAAGTTCACCTACGCGCTGGCGTTTGGCCTTCTCATCGCCATGATTGCACTGCGTTTCGCGGACCCATTGCCGCTACAGATCATGCGCAACAAGACATTCGATATCTTCCAGCGTATCGAGCCGCGCCAAATGCCGACGGACCAGATCGTCCCGGTGCGCATCATCGATATTGATGATGAAAGCCTTGAAGCGTTGGGCCAATGGCCGTGGCCGCGGACCCTGATTGCCGAGATTGTCCGGACGCTGGTCGACGATTACGGCGTCGCTGTCGTTGCCTTCGATATCGTCTTTGCGGAGCCGGACCGGCTGTCGCCGGGAATCTATGCTGGCCGGCTGCATGACGAACTATCGCCGGAACTTTATGAACAATTGTCGGAATTGCCCTCCAACGATGATGTCCTGGCTGCGACGATGGCCGGACGGCCGGTGGTTCTGGGGCAGGCCACTATTCCAAGAGGAGATCCGCCCGAGACAGACGACCTTCCAAGGAAGGCGGGCATCGCCGTGCGCAACATCACACCGTATGACCTGCCGCCGATCAGCGCTCCGCTTCTTGATTTCGCGAATATCGAGCGCAATTTGCCAGAGCTTGAGGCTACGGCTTCGGGCATCGGGTTTTTCTCGTTCTTCCCTGATTCAGACAATATCGTTCGGCGTGTGCCGCTTCTCCTCAATGTCGATGGCAACATCTATCCGGCTCTGAGCATTGAGGCTTTGCGCGTTGCGCTGGGGCGTCCCTCGATCATGATCGAGCAGGATGCCTGGGGACCCACCAGCGTCAAGCTGACAGCGGATTTTGCCTTGCCTACGGACAGCACAGGGCATGGTTGGGTCCACTATGCGCCTTATACACGTGACCGTTATGTCTCGGTCGTCGACGTTCTCGATCATACGGCGCCACCGCAGATGTTGGCCGGCCATGTGGTCATTCTGGGGACATCCGCTGCCGGCCTGCAGGATATTCGTGCGACACCCTTGGAAGATGCGCTGCCGGGTGTGGAGGTGCATGCGCAGCTTCTTGAAAACCTCCTCACTCAGACGACGCTGAACCGCCCGAACTTTTCATTGTGGCTGGACTACATTGTAATCATCGCGGCCGGGCTCATGCTGGCCCTCATGGTGCCGTTTGGCGGCGCGCTCTGGAGCCTTGTCGGTGTCTCGGTTGTGGTTGCGGGTGTGACCGGTGGATCCTGGTACCTCTTCAAGGACAAGCAGCAACTTGTCGCGTTCGCCTATCCCGTCATCTGCATCATCGCGCTCTACATGTTTTTCACCTTCATGAACTACATGCGTGAGGAGCAGCAGAAGAAGCAGGTGAGGGGGGCGTTCGCGCAGTATCTCTCGCCGGCGATGGTCGAGCAGCTGGCCAAGGATCCCGACCGCCTCCAGCTTGGCGGTGAGATGCGTACGATGACGCTGTTTTTCTCCGATATTCGCGGATTCACCACGATATCCGAGCAGTTCCGTGGCAATCCGGTCGGGCTGGTCAGCCTGATCAACCGTTTCCTGACGCCGATGACGGGCATCATTCTCGATCACAAAGGCACGATCGATAAATACATGGGTGACTGCATCATGGCGTTCTGGAACGCGCCGATGGAGGACGACGACCAGATCGTCAATTCGCTTGAGGCGGGGATCACCATGATCGAGGAGGTCGACCGCCTCAACGATGAGCTCGAGAAGGAATGCGAGGAGGAGGGCCGGCCCTTCTTCCCGATCAAGGTCGGTGTCGGCATCAACACCGGCGAGGTCTTTGTCGGCAATATGGGGTCGGACCAGCGCTTTGATTATTCGGTGATCGGCGACGATGTGAACCTCGCTGCCCGCCTTGAAGGCCAGTCAAAGACCTATGGCGTGGTCATCGTGATCGGTGATCAGACCAAACAAGGCGCAGATGATTTTGCCACGCTGGAACTTGATCTCATCAAGGTGAAGGGCAAGAAAACCGCGGTGCGCATCTTCACGCTTGTCGGCCGTGCTGATGTCCGCGACTCCAAGGTCTTCCAGAAGCTGGCGCCTCTCCACCAGACGATGCTCGATACCTACCGCGCCCAGGAATGGGACAAGGCCGTAGCGCTGAGCACCGAATGCCGTGCGATGATGCCCCAGCTCGATGGTCTCTACGAAGCGTTCTGCGAGCGCGTTCAGGAGTTCCGTGACAACCCGCCCGGCCCCGACTGGGACGGCGCCTACACGGCGACCACGAAGTAGAGCTGCACACAGCGCCTGGCACGCATCATGTTGTCAGGTTTTTTATGACCGTTGCGCGAAGAATTGCCGCGAGCGTGATGGTCCCGTGCAGCGGTCGTGGCGTTACAAGATCAGCCGACTGGCTGCTTTGACGGCCGACTTCTCAGGCCGGATTCACACCTTCAGATCAATTCGATCGAAACGGAAAGGCTGATCTATTCGAAGCTCCAGCTTCGCGTGAGATTGAGATCCGTCGTTTCCTCAAGATCGCTGGTTGAGACCAGTGCTGCCGAAACGGCGTTGGGTTCTGCTGTCGCGACCGGCTCGGCGGCTGCGATGGCGAGATCCAACGCACTGGGCTCGGCCTCGTCTACAATCATCGCATCGACTGCGACAATCTCAACCGGCTCCATGGTGGGCTCAAACACTTCCAGCTCTGCGGTCATGCTCTCGACCGGCTCGGGCGAGGGCTCCAGCAGTTCAGCCTCGGTCACCTGGGCGACGACGACCGGCTCGCTTTCGGGCCAGGCAATCGGCTCGGCATCAGCGGCAATCTCGACCTCGACAGGCTCCATTGCCATGACTTCCGCAGTCACGACTTCAACCTCTACCTCGGGCTCGCTTGTTGCGGCGACTGCGGTGGCCAAAGCGACCGTGCTCGCGTCAGCGCTCGCGGCAACGGCAAATGCGCCGTCATCGAGTTCCATCGACGCCAGGTCGGGGTCAACGCCCAGGCGATCGGCGGTCAGTCGCCCCATGGCCTGAAGCAGGGCATAGACCGCGATGTAACCGTCATACTGCGCGGTGACTTGATTGATCTGTGCATTAAAGACCTCGTTTTCAGCGTCGAGAACATTCAGGACCGTTTCCTGACCGGCATCGCGCAAACGCACGCGCGAAGCATGAACTTCTTCCGCGATCGCAACGGCATTCTCAAGGAGCGCGACCCGCTCGACCGCGGTCTGCCACCTCTCCCAGGCCAGCTCCGTATCCTGGACGATGAGGCGGCAGGTGGCCGTGCGGTCGTGGACCGAAGCGACATACTGATAGGCCGATTGCGCAACACCGGCCTGATTGGCAAAGCCTGCAAAAAGCTGCCAGTTGGCTTCGACAATCACAGCCGCATCGCGGCGGATACCGATGGTCCCGGCGACATCGTGTTCCCAGTTCAACCGTCCGACGAGATCGAGAGTAGGCCAATAGGCCGACCGCGCAGATACCCGGCCCTCGTCGGCCAGATTGACGGCCAGCTCACTGTTTTCACCCTGGGGGTTTTCGGCCAGCGCGATCCCGATCGCGGTATCGAGATCGCCCGGCAGTTCACCCATCGGCCGGTTGGGCAGTTGCATGTTTGCGAGATCGGGCTCGTGACCGAAAATGCGGTTGTAACGCGCGATTGCCTGTTCAAGCGTACCTTCGAAAGCAACCCGTCTTTCCTGTGCAATCTGCAGGCGGGACTTGGCTTGTAACTCATCGAGCGTGATGCCCGAACCGCGCTCGACGCGTTCGGTTTCCAGATCCAGCTGGGTCTGGATCACGCCGACATTGCGGGTCGAAAGGTCGATCAGAGACTGGGCACGCAGCACATTGAGATAAGCGCGCACGCCGAGAAAAATCAGTGCCTGAGTCTGGCTGTCGAGGTTGACGTTGGCGATGTCGCTGCTGAGTTGGGCGCTGCCGTAAACGGCTTGCGTGCCATAACCGTCGAACAAGCGCTGCCGGAGGGTCGCCGTTACCAGGTTGCGTGTGAGATCCAGAGAGTCGCCGGGGTTGGTTGAGTCGGTGTACTCGTAACCGTAGTCGCCCGAGACATCGATCTGCGGCAGGAACCCGGCAAAGGCGATGTTCACACCCTCTTCGGAGGCTTCGACCTGATTGCGCAAACTCTGGATTTCAGGATTGTCAGCCAGCAGGATGACGATCTCGTTTTCCAGGTTCTCGGCAACGGCGCCGCCGGCGCCAAAAAACAGCCCAGTTATCAATGCTGCAGCCGAAACCCGACCTAACCGCAAGCA